>NZ_DLIY01000012.1:139270-257586 GCF_002483985.1 Dysgonomonas sp. UBA7630 | reverse complement strand
TCAACCATTGAAGCCGACAGTATACGAATATTGTCTGCGCTTTTGTTTAATAAATCAATAGAACTCATTGTTAAATATTTTGATGTTTCGAAGTTTAATCAGAGAAATTATATTTGTAAAACAAGGGCTTTTTAGATATAAACTTTCATTTTCATCAGTTAAGCTTCCTTATTTTCAATAATTGTTTTTTCTCAATAATCATATTTCAAATTTACGAAACATTAAAAATAATAATTACAGAATCCATTCCTTTTACAATCGTATATAGTGCCTTGGACTGCTATTATGTCGCATATTCGTTCTTTTATGTTGCATCTTAACTTTCTCCCCTCTCTGCATACTCTGTAGGGGTACATCCATAGAATTTCTTAAATGCAACTGCAAAAATGGTAGGATTCGAAAAACCTGTAGCATAAGCTACTTGTGATATGTTTACTTTCTTCTCAACTAACAATTTTGCAGCTTGTTTTAATCGTACATTTCGAATAAAGTCGCTGGTAGTTATCCCTGTTATTTCTTTAAGCTTTCGATGTAGCTGGGTGCGGCTGATACCAACCTCTTTAGATAGAGCCTCGATGCTGAATTTAGAATTGTCTATATTTTTATTAATAAGAGTCATAAGTCGTTCTATGAATAAGTCGTCATTCGATTTAATATCTAAAGGAGTCACTTTCTCTTCCAGCTCTTTTACCCCTACAAATTTACCTTTCAATAATGATCTGTTTGATATCAGATTATTACAAAGAAAGAGCAATTCTTCCATCAGAAACGGTTTATCCATAAAGCCATCGGCACCTACATTCCAGCCCATCATGCGACTATCCGCTTCAACCTGAGAAGTTAACAGAATGACCGGGATATGACTTATATTCTCATTGTTTCTGATTTTCTTGAGTAGAGTGAAACCGTCCATCTCGGGCATCGCTACGTCCGATATGACCAAGTCGATGCGTTCTTGCAGTAATATTTGCAAAGCTTCGTTACCATTATTTGCCGTAACGACTTTATAACTCGTACTTAGTTCTCTTTCTATATATTCCTGTAAACCTTCATCATCATCTACAACCAATATTCGTTGTCTTTTCTTATTTCTAATTGCTGCTGTAGGATGATCTTTTTCTTCCCAACAAATAGGGGTTTCCAATGCAAAGCGGATAGTTTCGCTCTGCTGAATAATATCTTCTTTTGTTAGATGCTCATTGCCAATAGGGATACGAACGGTAAAGCAGCTACCCTGTGTATCTTTCCTGTTAGAAGCCTTTATCGTGCCATGGTGAAGCTCCACTAAAAGTTTACATAAGTTCAGTCCTATACCAAATCCTAATGGATTGTATGGCTCTGCTTGATAAAATCGTTCGAAGATGCGTTCAACCTCTTTCTCGTTTAATCCTAATCCTGAGTCAATGATATTAATTTCAGCATACTTTCTTGCATTCCCTGCATCTTCGGATTTAATAGTCGCGAGGGTTATTTTAATTTCGCCTCCATCCTTAGTATATTTGAATGCGTTTATGAGCAAATTCATCAAGACCTTGTCGAAGTTGTTTCTGTCAATCCATACCGGAAGACGGTCTTCTGTTGATTCGAAAGAGAAGTTTATATTTCGCTTATTTGCTTGGTAATCAAATACAAGTGTTAGGTCTTTTATAAATCCGACCATATCTGTTTCCTGACATGCAATCTTCATCTGTCCTTTGTCTATCTTTCTTATATCCAAAAGCTGGTTTATAAGGCTCATTATCCGATGTGCATTACGCTGTATTGTTTCTAATAACTTTTTTGTTTTTTCATCATATTCAGTTTTTAGTAATTCAGATAATGGGCTTATAATTAGTGTGGTAGGTGATCGTATTTCATGTGCAATATTAATGAAGAATTTTAGTTTATCTTCATTATTTTGTTCTTCTCTACGTCTTTGTTGACGTTTCTGCCATGTATATACAATACCTGTTAATATTCCGATAAAAAGTAATATATATAAGGATGTTGCCCAAGTAGTACTATACCAAGGTGGAGAAATTTTTATGTTTAGAGTCTTGATCGAAGAATAAGCATTGTTTTCGAAAGCTCTTACCTCTAAGGTATAATTCCCAGGAGATAAGAAATTATATGTTATACGATTCTCTCCCGGAAATGTAGATATCCATTCTTCATTCATTCCGAGTAGGCGATATTCAAAAATAACATTCTCCGGATTATGATAATTCATTGTAGAAAATTCCAGAGAAAAAGACTTTTCGTTATAGGATAGGTTTATCTCTGAGGCATCAAACAGTCTAGTCTCGGATATCGGTTTGCCTTTTATTATTTTATCTGCACTGACGGATACATTATTTATGTATAAATGAGTCAGTTTGGGTTGAAAGTCTAAGTTTAGAGCTTTAATTGAATCCGGTAAGAATTTGGTTACTCCATATAACCCACCGAAATATAAATATCCCATCTTATCTTGTAAAAAAATATTCTTCGAGAATTCTCTATCTACAAGTCCATTCCCTGTGTAGTAACATGCAATACGTCCGGTTTCTATATTTAATTGGAATATTCCGTTGAGTGTACTTCCCCAAATATTGTTTCCCGTAGCATCAGTGCCTAGTCCGCATATAATGTTGTTCGGCAAACCTTCTTCCATCCCATAGTGTTCTATCTTTTTGCTTTTCTTGTCATATCTGTATAATCCATTATTTGTTCCAATCCAAATGTTTTTTTTCTTGTCCTCCATTAGAGTGGTGCAAATCATAGAAGAAAGAGATGTATCATCGCTATAGTGTAGAAAGATATTCTTATTCGGATCGTAACAGTCTACACCTATACTATGTGCAAGCCAAATAAGCCCATCGGAGTCGCACAAGATATCATTAATCCAGTTGTTAGATAAAACCTGATCATTTGCTAAACGGGTTTTGTCAGATATCAATATCCATTTTTTTGTTTCAATATTGTACCGAATGAAACCTTCACCAAGCACGGATATATATACATTTTTCTTTTTATCTTCAGCTATAGCAACAACCGATTTTCCTTCGAAGGATGGATATTTAGCACTCCTCCCACTTTTTTTATCAAAAGTATAAACACCTCCTTGGTAACTTCCAATCCAAAATGTTCCGTTGATATCCTCATATATGGTAGAAACATCTTTTTGAATATTATAAGACTCTAAAATCTTCCCTCTGTTGTTTATCTTATTGAGTTTACCATTGTCCGTTCCTAGCCATAATTCATTTTCACGGTCTTCATATAATGAAGTAATAGATCCTGTTTCTCCATTTTCTTTAAAATACCAAAAATCAAACTGAGTAGGCTCATTTAAGCCCATTAATAATCCTTTTTGATTGCATCCAAACCATAAGTTCCCTTTGTTGTCTTCAAAAAAAGTTGTAATACGTTCTTTTATAGGATTGTCATATCCGTTTTTAAGTTTAGAAGGCGTAACCAAGGTCATCGTATTGGTGTCTACATATTTCAGTCCTTGCCCTACGGTGTTGACGTATACCATTCCGTCTTTAAGACAAGCGATACCTCGTATATTTACATTTGGTTCATCATTTTTGATACGCATAAAGTCTTGACGGATTATATCCCATAAAAAAACACAGGAGCTTGTTGCAACAAACATTCTACCCATGTGGTCTTCTGTTATTCCATAGACCTTATATTGAGGGTCGATAGGTAAATCATAAGTTTTTACGCTTTTTTTGTCTGGAGAAATACATGCCATACGGCTTTCTGATAATACTACCCATATTTGGTGTGCCCGATCTTCAAAAATATGGTTAGAATAAGGGATTCCCAATAGTTTGTTTATATCTGAGAGAGAAGTTGCTGTCATTGTTTGTTTATTAATAGAGTAGAGGCCATAGCCTCCTGTTACAATCCAGATTTCTCCACTGTACAGTTGTATAATTCCTCTGACTGATGGATGCGTATTATCGGGGAATTTGACATGAATGAAAGAGTCTTTGTAAGGATTGTAATATTCTAATCCTCTATTGGCACCTATCCAGAGAGAGCCGGAGTCATCTGTAAAAAAAGTTTCGATATAATTACCAGATAACGATGTGGAGTCTTTGTCATTGTAAAAATAATGAGTGAAATTCCATCCATCAAACTTATTTAATCCGTTTTCGGTAGCTATCCAAATAAATCCTGAAGAATCCTGAGTAATTCGGGTGATTAGGTTGCTCGATAATTTCCCTAATCCATAAAAGCGTTCCTGTTGAGCTAAGCATAAACTTATGGAGACGCAAGAAAGGGCAAAAAACAAAAAAAGGCGTTTGCTCATGTATTTTAGATTTTCGGTATTAGAATGTGAAACAAAAATAAAGAATTAAACAATGAAAAAGGGAACAAAATAAACATATTTTGTTCCATGTGCAACATAAGCTATTGTTTGTGAAACGCAAGGGGTGTTTTATGTCTTTGTTTAGGTGGACTATATCGGTTTCTTCTGCTTTGGGAGCACATATATTAATGATGGTATAATTGAATGTACGATTCTTTAAATTTCAAATATTAGTATAATTTTCGCTAAATCTGCACATGCACCAATTCGATTATAAGTGCAAATCTATAGTATTTATGCTAGCATTGACTTTTTAGACGGAATAGTCTGTTTTTTTGAAGTGAAGCTCTTTTGTGAAAAAGAAGCACAAAAAATCTCTTTGTATGCTTTCAACAATCTGAAGAAACAATATAGATACAAAGTGAAACATCTTAGAGTTGTTGCGAAACATATGATAGCGTAACCTGTATCAATAATAGTTACCTCTCTTTTGTTAATGGTTTAATTTTACAATGCAGGAAGTCTTTAGCCATAAAAAGTATAAAGACAGGGATAATAACTCAAAATCAATAGAGACACTGGTATGGCTTGTGCTTATAGTTTAATTTATAAAATCGACGGGGATAAATCTAAATATGAAGTGGAAGACAATGAGATAAACAAGATTAATGTGAAAATTGAAGAACGTTATCTGAATGACAAGTAACGTTCATCTCAAAATGAAATTAATAAATATATAATATAGAAAAATCATTATCATGAAATTATTAACACCTATTCTTAGTTTTAGCTTGATGCTTTTATTGCTCTGCTGTGTTCAAGCTAAATCGACAAGTGATGACAAAAATCCATCTTTAAAAAATGCGCTAGACGGAAAGTTTTATATCGGAACGGCTTTAAATCTAAAACAGATACAGGGTCGTGATACAGCTTCATTGAAAATTGTAAAAGATCAGTTTGCTGCCATTGTAGCAGAAAATTGCATGAAAAGTATGTATATGCAGCCCAAAGAAGGAGAGTTCTTTTTTGATGATGCAGATAAGTTTGTTGAATTAGGTGAGCAGAACCACCTGTTTGTTACAGGCCATTGCCTGATCTGGCATTCTCAGGCTCCGTCGTGGTTCTTTACTGATGATAAAGGAAAAGACGTTTCACCTGAAGTATTAAAAGAAAGGATGAGAAATCATATAACAACAATTGTGAACCGTTATAAAGGACGCATAAAAGGCTGGGACGTTGTTAACGAAGCGATATTAGATAATGGAGAGTTTCGCAAAAGTAAATTCTATGAGATATTAGGTGAAGAATTCATTCCGTTAGCATTTCAATATGCTCACGAAGCTGATCCCGATGCAGAACTTTATTACAACGACTATAACGAATGGCTTAATGAGAAGCGCGATGCAATTGTGGACCTAGTTAAAACTTTAAAAGAAAAAGGTATTCGTATCGATGGCGTTGGTATGCAAAGTCATGTGGGATTAGATTCCCCGACATTAGCTGATTATAAGGCGGCGATAGATGCCTATACAGCATTGGGTGTAAAAGTTATGATTACAGAGTTTGAATTGAGTGCATTGCCTTCTCCGCGCTTTAATGTGGGAGCTAATATCTCGGATACAGAAGCTTATCGGAAGGAGATGAATCCTTATGTTGAGGCTTTGCCCGATTCTATTTCAGATATTTGGAGTAAGCGGATGTTGGAATATTTTACACTTTTTCTGGATAATTCTGATAAAGTGAGTAGGGTAACTATGTGGGGTGTTACGGATGGCGATTCGTGGAAAAATAATTTTCCAATGAGAGGACGTACAGACTATCCTTTGTTATTTGATAGGAATTATAAAGCTAAACCTGTTGTTCAGAGTATTATAGATGAGGCAATGTCTAGAAGAAAAAAAACAATATCAACAGTGAAATAACGGAAATATGAAAACGTCTAAATATTTAGTTCCTGATGCTTACTAGTTGTAAAATTGAGTGCTGACATGCTTGGATTTGCAGAAGAGCCTCGCGATGTTCTCATCCTGGATGAGAACGGAGACCCATTAACGTCAGGAGATACAGAGAAGCGTTTTTTTGAAGCATCATGGTTGCATAAATACAATGGTAAATATTACTTTTCATACTCCACTGGTGATACACATTTATTGTGTTATGCTACCGGAGATAATCCGTATGGTCCTTTTGTGTATCAAGGAGTAATTCTTACTCCGGTTATCGGTTGGACTACTCATCATGCAATTGCCGAATTCAAAGGGAAGTGGTATTTATTTTACCANNCCATGACTGTGTACCATCTGGAGGGAAAACATGGTTGCGTAGCCTTAAGGTGGTAGAACTGGAATATGATAGCAACGGTAAAATCAAAACGATTGAAGGTACACTTAATTAGTTGCCTTATATACAAAGAACGATAACTCTTTTTTTTATGCAATCGATTATAAATAATATAAAAAAGCCAATTATTCGCTTTCTCTCTGATATAGAGAGTCTTTTTAGTGAAAGGAAATGTAATGTGCAACATAGAAGATTGAATATGCAACAATCGGTATGGTTGTAATTACTTGTGCGATTGTAAAAGAAACAAGTTTTTATCCTTTAATTTTTATAGATATATAGCTTTGTAATGTTATCGCTAAAGCGTAAAACCATATAATAACTTAATTCATATCATGAAAAAAAATGTAATTGCTATTATTACAGGTATACTCTTATTTAGTCCTTTTAGTTTGAGCAGTCAGACTAAAACAAACAAAAAACTTCAAAAAGGGGTTCCTACTTTTTCCAAATTTATTTATCAAGGGAATGATAAGGTTTATAACGAAAACCCTTTAAAAAGCAATGAGTTTTATACACCTATTTTGCAAGGGTGTTATCCCGATCCGAGTATTACTCGTAAAGGTGATGACTATTATTTGGTCAACTCATCTTTTGCTTTTTTTCCGGGAGTACCAATCTTTCATAGTAAAGATTTAGTTAATTGGACACAAATAGGAAATGTATTAGAAAGACCAACTCAATTAAAAGTACAAGATATAGAAATGAGTGCTGGGGTATATGCCCCCGACATTGCATACAATCCTCACAATGATACCTTTTATATGATCACAACTCATATTGGAGGTGGTTTAGGTAATATTGTTGTTAAAACTAAAGATCCTCGACAAGGGTGGGGAGACCCGATCCGCCTAGAATTTAATGGAATTGACCCGGCTTTATTCTTTGATGATGACGGTAAAGCTTATTTAGTACACAATGATGCTCCCGATCATGGCAAAGAGTTGTATTCTGGTCACAGGGTTATTAAACAATGGGAATATGATGTAGAAAACGATAGAGTTATTCCTGGTACAGATAAAATAATAGTAGATGGGGGGGTGGATATTACAAAGAGACCTATATGGATAGAAGGCCCTCATATATATAAAAAAGATGGTCGCTATTTTTTGATGTGTGCAGAAGGAGGTACTGGCGATTGGCATAGTGAAGTGATTTTTGTTAGCGAAAATCCACGCGGACCATTTAAGCCGGCACCTAATAATCCTATATTGACTCAAAGATATTTTGCAAAAGATAGAAAAGATAAAGTAGATTGGGCAGGACATGCAGATTTAGTACAAGCTCCTGATGGTAAGTATTACGGCGTATTTTTAGCAATTCGTCCTAATAATAAACAAAGAGTAAATTCGGGTAGAGAAACATTTATATTACCTGTAGACTGGAGTGGAGAATTCCCTGTTTTCGAGAATGGGCTTATTCCTCTATCGCCTAAATTGAAAATGCCGGAAGGTGTACAAAATCAAACAGGAATGAATGGTTTCTTCCCTAATGGAAACTTTACTTTTAATGACGATTTTTCAAGCAAAAGTTTAGATCATAGATGGATAGCAGTAAGAGGCCCTCGTGAAGGTTTTGTGAATATTACAAAAGATGGTTTACAGATTAAGCCATTCCAGACAAATATCAAAGAGCGTAAGCCTATTTCAGCTTTAAGGCATAGACAGCAGCATAAAACATTTTCAACGACAGTGAATATGAACTATGTACCTGCTACTGAAACTGATTTAGCAGGAATTGTTTGTTATCAAAAAGAATCATTCAACTATGTATTTGGTATTACACAAAAAGGAAACGACTCTTATATCTTGCTTGTCAGAACAGATAAGAATAAGTCTACTCTTATTGCCAGTGAAAAAGTTGATGTAAGCAAACCAATACAATTGCAAGTTGAAGCAGACGAAGATAATTATAGGTTTGATTACTCTGTTGATAATCAAGGGTTCAGGAATGTTGGAGGAACTGTTTCCGGTGATATTCTTTCTACAGATGTTGCCGGTGGGTTTACTGGAGCATTGATTGGTTTATATTCAACATCTTCAAATGATTTTCAACCATAAGCTTTTGCTTATTTGCATATAAACTTTTTTCGGCGTAGTGGAGAAAGAACATACATTTTGGAGTCGATTATTCACTACGTCGATAGTTACCTGAAAAATTTAATACCATCTATCCAGGCATTTTACTGCAGCAAAGACTATTAGAAAAACAGAAAACGATAACCAAAACTGTGGAGATAAAAAATACTGCCTGAGATAATAATTGTAAATAATACACTTAAAATAACCTTAAATTGTAATACCATATGATAAAAAACTCTTTTGTGAAAAAATACCAATAAACTGAAGAAAATGTAGCTAGACAATACTCTCTGTTATGTTTTCTATGATCAATAATCTCCTAGACCTAAATGCTGATTTGACAAACTCTCGAAGAGAGTATGCAAATGTATTTTTTAATAATAGGCATTAACTTATTATTTAATTTTTAATCCATGAAAACTAATATTGATGACAGCTGACTTTTATAATCCTATTAGATTGATATTAAGAATCGATCATATTATGATAAATTAAAATTGTTAATCATATTAAACTAATAGTAATGAATAATAAAACAAAACGAGCTTGGAAAATTCCCTGCATAAGTTTACTCCTGCTATTTATTTGCTTTGCAGCATATGCGCAGAAAGGAACTGTTATTACGGGAAATGTCGTAGACAAAAATGATGAGCCTCTTACAGGAGTTAATATTACTTTAAAGGGCAATACATCAATAGGAACTGTAACAGATTTTGATGGGAATTTTTCATTAACTGTTCCAGCCGGAACAAAGATTATCGTAGCCACTTACGTAGGAATGACAACACAGGACATAAACATACAAGGCAAACAGAATGTAAGAGTGGTTATGTCCGAAAATGAAGAGATATTAAGTGAAGTAGTTGTGGTAGGTTATGGTCAACAGAAGAAGGCCAGTGTTGTAGGAGCAATCACACAAACTACAGGTAAAGTTTTAGAGCGTGCCGCTGGTATTTCTGATATTGGAGCTGCCCTTACCGGTAATTTGCCGGGTGTAATCACTACTCAGAGTACAGGGATGCCCGGAGAAGAAGAACCAAAGATTGTAATTCGAGGGGCAAGTTCATGGAACAATAGCGATCCTCTAGTATTAGTCGATGGTATCGAACGTCCGATGAGTTCCGTAGATATTAGTTCAGTAGAGAGCGTTTCTGTTCTGAAAGACGCTTCTGCTACAGCTGTTTATGGAGTTAAAGGTGCGAATGGTGTTATTTTGGTTACCACCAAAAGAGGTAGTGACGGAAGCGCAAAAATAGATGTTGGTTTCAACGCCACACTAAAAGCTCCGTCTAAATTACCTAACAAATTGGATTCTTATGATGCATTAATGGCTCGTAACACGGCTATCGAACATGAATTAGCTCTAACTCCTGATTCTTGGGCTTACATACGACCACAAGCATTCATCAACAATTATCGGAACCAAACTACTATAGAGCAACGAGAACGCTATCCGAATGTAGATTGGCAGGATGCTCTATTCAAGAAGACTGCAATGTCTTATAATGCAAATATAAATGTATCGGGAGGAACAAAAGTTGTAAAATACTTTGCTTCTGCCGACTTTGTGCATGAAGGCGACCTTTTCCGCGTTTATGATAATGGACGTAATTACAATGCCGGATATGGATACGACAGGCTAAATGTTCGTAGTAATCTGGATTTTCAAATTACAAAGACAACTTTGTTTAAGGTTAATCTAGCGGGTTCTAATGCTATCAAGAAAACACCTTGGGGACAAACCGATAACTCTACATGGGCTGTTGCTCAGCAATGGTCTGGAGCCTATAATATTGCACCGGATGTTTTCCTCCCCCAATATTCGGACGGCTCATGGGGATTCTATCCAAATATTTCGAATGTGAGTAACTCGGCTGCCGTTCTTTCTTTGGGAGGTACAATGCAGACAACAACAACTCGTATCAATACAGACTTTACTTTAGAGCAAGATTTGGGCTTTATAACAAAAGGATTGTCTGCTAGAGGAGTTGTTTCTTGGGATAATACTTTCGTTGAATTCGAAAGAGGAATCAATGATCAAAATAATTCGTCTCAGGGAAAATGGATAGATCCGGAAACAGGTCAAGTAACTTATCGACAAAATTTTGATGGTAATAATAAGTTCGACTGGATGCAAGGTGTTAACTGGGCTACATCAGGAGGATCTGTAAATAATGGAGCAACATTACGTAATTTATACTATCAGGCACAATTGAATTGGGCTCGTAAATATGATGCGCATAGCATAACAGCCATGGGAGTTTTCAGTCGTCAAGAAGAGGCGAGAGGTAGTGTAATGCCTATTTTCCGTGAAGACTGGGCTTTCCGTGCTACTTATGATTACGCAGACAAATACTTTATAGAATACAACGGTGCTTATAATGGCTCTGATAAATTCAGTAAAGAAAATCGTTTTGCATTCTTTAATTCCGGTGCAATAGGATGGATGTTAAGCAATGAGAATTTTATGAAAGGATTAAAATTCCTAGATATGCTTAAAATTAGAGGCTCATATGGAGAAATTGGAGATGATAATCTTGGAGGAGACAAATTCGACTCGGCCAGACGTTGGCTTTATATGACCCAATGGGCTTATGGTGGAGTTACAGCGATGGATTTAAATCATGGAAATAGTCCTTATACATGGTTCAGAAAATCAGCACTGGGAAATGAAAATGTGAAATGGGAAACCGTAAGAAAGATAAATGTAGGAGCAGACTACTCATTCTTGGATGGATTATTTATTGGTAGTGTAGATGTTTTTAGAGATGACCGTAGAGATATCTTGGTATGGGGAGATCAACGTTCTACTCCGTCGTATTTAGGAGCTATACCTCCTACAGCGAATATTGGTAGAGTTCGTACAAATGGTTATGAATTGGAATTACGTATAAATAAACGACTCTCTAATGATATGAGACTTTGGGGTAATTTCAACATGACACACTCTAAAAATAAAATATTAGAAAAAGATGACCAGGCGTTAAGACCTGCTTATCAGAAAGCTGCCGGATATAGCATTGGACAATATACATCTTACGTTGATGCAGGATATGTCAATACCTATGACCAGTTGTATGGAAGCACTCGACATGATACTAACGATTCGCAGAAGTTACCTGGCGATTATAATATAATAGACTTCAATGGAGATGGTGTTATTGATAATAAGGACTTGGTGCCTTACGGATATTCCGGTACTCCTCAAAATACATTCAATGCTACTATCGGTTTCGAATGGAAAGGATTTAGTGCTTTCGTTCAATTCTATGGTGTTACAAATGTAACCCGAGATGTATCATTAACAAGCTTCGGTAATAAACTAAACACTGTATACGATATAGGAACATGGTGGTCGAAAGATAATACATCTGCCGATGTTGTAGTGCCACGATGGTCTTCTAGTCCGAGCTATAATACCAGTACTCAGTTTTTATATGACGGATCATATATCCGTTTGAAGAATGCTGAGGTTGCCTATACATTTACTGATGGCTGGATTAAGAAATTAGGTGTGAAAAATATGAAAATATATCTCAATGGAAATAATCTCTGGTTGTGGACAAGAATGCCTGACGACCGTGAAGCAAATTTATCCGGTGCAGGTTATTTAGGCGCTTATCCTACTGTGAGACGTTACAATTTAGGTATTAAATTCTCATTATAAGATTAAAGATGATGAAAAATATATATAAAACTTTTCTAAAGAGTTGTATCCTGTTCTTAATATTAGGAACTAGTTTAGCTTCTTGTGAAGATTATTTGGATAAAGAACCTGATTCTACTATATCAGGAGATGATGCCTTTAAGAACTTCATGAATTTTCAGGGCTACATAGAAGAGATTTACAATTGCATACCTGACAAACAGAAGTGTAATTGGGCTCCTTCCTGGAATTGGGGTGACGATGAAATCTTCAACCCCGAGGCTGATAGTCGTATGACTCACCAAGTAGACCTTGGAAACTATCGCGCATGGAGAAGCGCAGGCGATTGGCTATATAACAGTAATAGTAGTTCTACAGCTACCGGAGACGGATCTCCTAAACGACATTCGTTATGGCCTCATGCATGGTATTGCATAAGTAAAGCAAATGAAGGATTGGCTAATCTGGACAAGCTAACAACAGCCACAGCTGAGGAGAAAAACCTGATTGCAGGGCAACTATATTTCTTTCGTGCATGGTGGCATTTTGAACTTATGACATTCTTTGGTGGGTTACCATATGTAGACCATGTATTAGATGCTACTGGAACATTGACTCTTCCTCGATTGAGTTATCAGGAATGTTCAGATAAAGTTGCTGCCGATTTTAGGCAAGCTGCCGATTTACTGCCTATCGACTGGGATAACACAACAGTAGGAAAAAATACAGTGGGCAAAAACCAATTGCGTATTAATAAAATAATGGCATTAGGTTATTTGGGTAAAAATTACCTTTGGGCAGGTAGTCCATTGATGAAAAATGGACCTAAAGTAGGCGGAAGTCAAACTTATGACTATGATGAGGCATACTGTAAAAAAGCTGCCGAAGCCTTTGGTGAACTACTAAATCTTGTAGAAGGTAATCAAACTCAATATGCATTAGCTCAGTTCAACTACAAAGATATTTATAATCATGAGAGAGCTGAAGGTTCTACATCTAGCTACTCGGATATTTTTTACACCACTCGTCAAAACTGGTTACAACCAGGATCTGTTGAAGCAATTTTCAGGGGACCATCTCCAGATTTCAATGCCAGTAACTGGAATACTGCGAAGGTATTTGGTCCTAAAGTTGCTGGTTTGGTTGCTCATGATAACGTGATTCACCAACCAACAGCAAACTATGTTAATATGTATGGTATGGATAATGGACTTCCTCTAAATGATCCGGCTTCAGGCTTCGATCCTAATTACCCATTCAAGAATAGAGATCCTCGCTTCTATCATGATATTGTATTTGATGGATTCAAGTATGTAAATAGTACTATGCCTGCGGATATGGAATATCTGCGTTATTGTAGTCTTTATACAGGAGGTGCAATGAGACCCGTAGCTAATGCTAGCCGTACAGGATATTTTATCCAAAAGCTGGTACCTCATACCTGCAACGAGTATGATAGAACATATGACTGGGGAGCAAACTATCACTGCTATTTGCCATATATGCGTTTATCTGATATTTATTTGATGTATGCTGAATCATGTGCTGCATTTGGTGGTGCTAGCGGTAAGTCTTCTAATTTCTCAAAAACAGCAGAAGGTGCGATCAACACAGTGAGAGATCGTGTAAAAGCAGGACATGTAGGCAGCTCTTATACAGCAAGTAAAAATAAATTTATAGACGAAATTCGNNCGTGCCGTAGAACTTTCATTTGAAGGATTCCGTTTCAATGATTTGCAACGTTGGTTATTACTAACTGAATATCCGTATACAGTAAAAACATCACAGGAATTTAAGCGTGTAGAAAACAATGACTTTTTCAAGAATAACGACCCAAAAGATGCAAGGGTATCAGAATTCAAAGAAGAAGTTATTCTTACACGAGTATTTGGTACCAAACATTATTGGTTTCCTCTTCCTGACAATGATGTATATCTTTATCCTGAATTCGGGCAAAATCCGGGCTGGTAAATCCAAATAGAGTAAATGAATGTGTAATTTAAACGAATAAAAGATGAAATATATACAATCAATATTCATTTTGTGTGCCATGTTTGTCTTCTGCCCATTTGCAACCAAAGCTCAAACATTAGACCAAAATGAGGCGGACTCACTCAAAAGTGATAAAGAATCGCTGGTACAGATTGCTTTTCGAAAAGTAGCTCAAAGCGACTTGTTGGGTGGTGTATCTGTTGTTAATGTAGAGGAACTGTCAAAAAAGAACTATAACACATATAGTTTAGATAATATGCAGCNNTATCGGCGGCTGGAATGGAAATTCGCTGTGGGGTATGGATGCCGACAATGCAGGATATTTAGTGCTGGTTGACGGAATTCCACGTGTGGCCAACAATGTTTTGCCTAGCGAAATTGATCAAATAACATTCCTGAAAGGAGCACAGGCTGTTGTTCTTTATGGTAGCCGCGCAGCAAAAGGTGTTATATATATAACGACCAAAAGAGGTAAGACCGAAGATCTTAGGATAAGCGTAAGAGCTAACACGGGTTTTCATATATCTAAAAGCTATCCTGAATATCTAGGATCTGCTGAATATATGACTCTTTATAATGAAGCTCTTCATAATGATGATCCCACTAGACTTCCTAAATATACTGAAAATGAGATTTATAATACCGCTTTGGGCTTAAATCCGTATCGTTATCCCAATGTAGATTTTTATTCTTCTGAGTTTTTGAAGAAAGTATCTAATCGTTCAGAAGTTACAGCAGAAATTACAGGCGGAAGTAAACGTGCTCATTTTTATAGTAATGTAGGTTATTATCATCAAGATGACTTGTTTAAGATCGGTGAAGCGAAGGATAATAGTATCAATCGTCTAAATGTGCGTGGTAATGTGGATGTTATGATTAGTAATGCTATTAGTGCATATATTAATGCGAATGCTACTTTTTATGATGCCAAAAGCGCAAAGGGTGATTATTGGAATGCTGCATCAACATTTCGTCCCAATCGTGTAGCTCCGTTAATCCCATTAGATATGATTGATAAAGATGCTTTGGCCGCATGGGATTTGGTAAATAATACTAATATAATTGATGGTAAATATATACTGGGAGGAAATAGCATTGATCCCCAAAATGTATTTGCCGATATCTATGCTGCAGGTAGTAGCAAATATACAAGCCGTTATTTTCAATTTGATACGGGAATTGATATTAATTTAGAAAGCTTTTTGAAAGGACTTTCTTTTCATACAAAGTTCGCCGTAGATTATGCTACAGGTTATACAACCTCTTTTGACAATACCTATTCGGTATATAACCCTAAATGGGCAAACTATAATGGAAAAGACGTTATTGCAGGTTTAGCCAAGGAAGGTAATGATAAAAAGTCAGGAGTTCAAAATGTTGACAAAAGTGCTGATACTCAAACAATGGTGTTTTCAGGGCAGTTTGACTATATAAATACTTTTGCAGATAATCATAACCTGTCGGCTATGTTAATAGCTTCGGGCTACCAGCAAACTTTATCGTCTGAATATCACAAAATTTCTAATGTAAACTTGGCATTACAAGTAGGCTATAATTATCAAAAGAAATATTATGCCGATTTTGGGGGAGCCGTAATACACTCAGCAAAGTTAGCCGAAGGGCAGCGTAATGCATTTTCTCCATCTCTTACATTAGGTTGGAGAATGAGCAATGAAAACTTCCTATCGGGATCTTCTATTATAGATGATTTAATGTTGAGTGTTTCAGGTAGTATCTTACATCAGGATATTGATATCGAAGATTATTATATGTACAAGTCAGCTTGGTCTCAAGCGTACGGTTGGAGTTGGTATGATGGTAGTTTAGAGAAATATACAATGTCTCTCCGTGGAAATAATGATGATCTTACATTTATTAAACGCAAAGAAATATCAGCGAATCTAAGAACTTCTTTGTGGAAGAAAATGATAACTGCAGATCTGTCATTCTTCATGAATTCTATGGAAGGACTTATTGTAAGTCCTAGCCCAAATTTCCCTAGTTACTTGTCTACAGCTTATCCAAAAGCTTCATTTGTTCCATATATGAATTATAATAACAATAAACGCACAGGATTTGACTTTAGTGTTAATTTGAATAAAAAAATTGAAGAGGTTAATTTTTCTCTAGGTGTATCGGGTACTTACTACGATACAAAAGCCACCAAGCGTAGCGAAATAGATGTCGAGGATTATCGAAAATCTCAAGGTAAACCTATAGATGCTATTATGGGGCTACAAAGTGCTGGTTTTTTTAAGGATAATGCTGATATTGCTAATTCTCCTGAACAACAATTGGGTGGTACATTAAAACCTGGAGATATTAAGTATGTAGATCAAAATGGAGATGGTGTTATCGATGAGAAGGATGTCATATATTTAGGCAAAGCTGGTTGGTATGGTGCGCCATTTACTTTGGGCATAAATATGACACTTAAATGGTCTGATTTCACATTCTTTGCTTTAGGAACAGGCAGCTTTGGCGCTAATGGTATGAAAAATAGTTCTTATTATTGGGTTTCTGGAGATGGTAAGTATTCCGCAGTCGTTCGCGACCGATGGACGGAAGAAACAAAAGAAACTGCAACTTACCCTCGTTTAACGACTACAAGTGGAAGTAATAATTTCCGTTCGTCTGACTTCTGGATCTATAAATCTAATCGTTTTGATTTGGCCAAAGTGCAAGTTACATACGACCTGCCGAAGCATATCTTGAAAAATAGTTTCATCCGCGAACTTTCGGCGTATGTAAGTGGCGCTAATCTGCTTACTATATCGAAGGAACGCAAACATATGGAAATGAATGTAGGTAGTTCTCCACAAACCAGATTTTATAATATAGGTATAAAAGCTGCATTTTAATAAATAACAACAGTATGAAAGCAATAAATAATATAACAAAATTTCTGGTCATTATCTTGCTCTTCTTAACATCTTGTGATGATCTGTTTTCTCCTGCTTTAGAGAACAATAGAGAGTTAGATGATATGTATAATGAACCGGGATATGCACAAGGGATATTAGGATACGCTTATTCCATGCTTCCCTATCAGACTAAATCTGAAACAGACATTGCGACAGATGATGCAGTGACTAACGATAAAGCTAGTAGCTATTTAAGCATGGCAACAGGATCGTGGACAGCTAGTAACGACCCGATGTCTAAGTGGCAGAACTGTAGAGCTGCTATTCAATATCTCAACATCTTTTTAGAAAATGCCGATAAAGTTGCATGGGCAAAAGATCCGAATGTACATATTATGTATTGCGATCGCCTTAAAGGCGAAGCGTATGGATTGCGTGCGTTGAATATGTACTATCTCTTGATGGCTCATGGAGGCTGGACTGAAGATGGAAAACTATTGGGAATACCCAATGTAACTACTGTAGATAATATGAGTACAGATTTCAATGTGCCAAGAGATACATTTCAGGCTTGTATAGATCAAATTTTTAGTGATGTAGAAAAAGCGACAGAATACTTACCTCTTGATTACAATGACATCAGTGATGCAAATATTCCTGCTAAATATAAAGCAATCGGTGTAACCAATGCCAGTGATTATAATCGGGTAAATGGTACTCATATACGAGGTCGCCTTACTGCTCGTATCGCAGAAGCTATTAGGGCACAGGCAGCTTTGTTTGCAGCAAGTCCTGCATATAACACGGGTACAACCGTAACATGGGCTAATGCTGCTGATAATGCAGCTATCGTACTAGATCGTATCAATGGTTTAGGCGGAATAGATCCAACAGGATGGACATGGTATATGAACAAAACTGAAATCAACTCATTGGGATCAGGAGCTGTTCCTAAAGAGATACTATGGAGAGGAGATAAAGATAATAGTACCGAAGATTATGCAATGGGACTTTCGCAAGAAAAGAGTAATTATCCGCCATCACTTTATGGTAGTGGACGTATAAATCCAACCCAAAATCTGGTGGATGCATTTCCTACGGCAAGTGGATATCCAATTTTAGATCCGGCCAGTGGATACTCTTCAAATGCTCCATATACTAACAGAGATCCACGTTTGACAGCATATGTATTGTATAACGAAACTACGTATGGTACAAATTCGAAGAAAATAATTACCGGAACATACGAAGCTGATAATAAAGACGCGTTAAATAATGAAAGTACATCTACACGTACCGGCTATTATTTGAAAAAACTATTGCGTGACGATTGTAATCCCGATCCGACATACAATACGGCACAATACCATTATCCCGTACGCATACGATTTACTGAAATATTCTTAGCTTATGCTGAGGCAGCAAATGAAGCTTGGGGACCTACTAATGGCAACGGACATTCATACAGTGCTTACGACGTAATCAAGGCTATCCGTGCCCGTGCAGGTGTAGGTATTAATGGAGGAGACCCTTATCTTGAAAGTATTAAAAACGATAAAGATAAAATGCGTGAACTGATACGTAATGAACGTCGTATTGAACTCTGTTTCGAAAACCGACGTTTTTGGGATTTGCGCCGTTGGAAAGCCAACCTGAATGAGGGTGCTAAAGGTATGCAAATAGATAAAGTAGGTGGAGCTTTGGTATATAAAGTAATTCCGGTAGAAGAAAGAAACTACAAAGATTATATGTATCATGGGCCTGTGCCTTATAGTGAAACTATAAAATGGAGCAACCTACAGCAGAATCAAGGCTGGTAAATGAATAATCAAAAAATATCTAAATATTGAAAAATATGAAACGATTCAAATTATTGCCTGTATTGTTTGCCGGAATTTTGATTGCATCAATGACATCATGCGAAAATCAAGGTGTTGAATTCCCAAACTATGAAGGCGGAACAACTGTTTATTTTGCCTATCAATATCCCGTGCGTACAATCGTATTGGGAGATGATACTTATGATACTACTTTAGATAATGAGCATCGTTGCGAAATATACGCAACAATGGGAGGTGTATATAAAAACCAAAAGAATATCAGCATAGATATTGCCGTCGATAATGGATTATGTGATAACTTATTCTTCGAAGACGGTAGTCCGGTTCAAGCCATGCCATCCAATTACTACACTTTAGGAGGTAGTAAGATTATTCTTGATAAGAAAATTCAAGGATCGGTAGGGGTTCAATTGCAAGATGCATTCTTTTCCGATCCCGACGCTTTGAAAAAAACGTATGTAATTCCATTGTTAATGACTAAAGTACAAAATGCAGACAGTATTTTGAGCGGTCGTCATTTGATACAGAACGCACCTCGTACCTATTCAGAAGCGTGGGATATTCAGCCTCAAGACTACGTATTGTATGCAGTGAAATTTATCAATCCGTGGCATGCAAAATATCTGCGCAGAGGAGTAGATCTTGTAACCGAGAATGGTGCAACTGCAACGAATGTACGTCGCAAGCCGTATGTGGAAAATGACGAACTTTGTAGTTTGACGACTGCAAGTTTAAAGGTGACTAAATTCCCGGTTAAAACTACTGTTTCTGATGGTTTAGGTGGTGTACAAACTCTTACATGTGATTTACTCCTAACTTTTAATGATAATAATGAGTGTACTATCTCTACTGATACGCAAGGCTATACCGCTAGTGGCTCAGGTAAATTTGTAAAAAACGGAGAGAAAAATAGTTGGGGTAATAAAGACCGTAATGCTATGTATTTGGAGTACAATATAAACTTCGGATCAAAGCAATATGTAACTAAAGATACTTTGGTGGTACAAACCCGAGGTATAGATGCTGAATGGTTTGTCCCAACTTATAAAACTAATCATTTTTAATTTTACTAAAGATGAGTATGATGAAGTATTATAATAAATTCTTGTTGATTATTGTCGCTGTGATGACAATGGTCTCTTGTGTCGATAATTTTGATAGCAACTTTAATGTTGATAAGCCGGCAGATCTCGAGAAATATGAATATCTAAATGAATATGATGTTCTGAAATCGTATGTAGATCGCAAGACTAATCCAAATTTCAAATTAGGATCGGGCATTACTGTTAGCGATTTTTTGAAGAGAGACATGGTTTATAGTCTTGCCTGTTCCAATTTCGATGAATTAACAGCGGGTAATGCGATGAAATATGGCTCGATTGTAAAAGACGATGGTTCAATGGATTTCTCTCAAGTAGTAAAATTTGTTGATGCTGCTAAAGGTGCAGGTCTTAGTATTTATGGACATACGATATTGTGGCACTCTCAACAAAATAATAAATATTTGAATAATTTGATTGCTGACAAGGAAATTGAAGTAGATCCTAACGATGCAAATAACTGCTTGCATATAAATACAACCGAAGCTAAGGCTAATACGTGGGATTGGCAAATTTATTACGAACCGGCAAGCCCATTAACGGTTGGTGTGACATATACATTAAGCATGAGAATCAAGGCATCTGCGGCGGCTACTGTTGACTTTTGGCCTACAGATGGTAGTAATGTTCTTTATGGTTTATCTCTTGCAGCAAGTAAAGATTGGAGTAATGTTACTCTTCAGTTTACACCAAGTCATGCGTTTAACAAACTTCAGTTCTGTTTTGGTAAATTTGGTGGCGATTTGTATTTTGACGATATTACTTTGACGGCTGCTAACTCTACGGATAATGTAATCAGTAATGGCACCTTTGACAGTAAAGACTTATCAAATTGGGGAAAACCAAGCTGGCATTCTTATTCTTTCAATATTGAGGCGCTTGCTGCAGGTCCATCTACTTGGTGGAAAAATCTTGTAAGCAATAGTAACTGCGAAGATGACGATGTATCTTCTTTCTATGCTACTGAAGTTTCTAATGGACCTAAAGCAGCTACTTTTAGTGCAGCCGGTACAGGTGCAGGAGGTACGGGACGGGCTATTGTTGTTCAATCAGGTGATAATGCTACTCAGGATTGGGACACCCAATTCTTTGTAAAAGTACCTCATGTATTTAAGGAGGGTGAAAAATATCGTTTCAGTATGAAGGTCAAGGCTAGTAGAAATGTTAGTATTGATTCTCAGGCGCATAAAGAGCCGGGCGGCTATTTGCATTATGCTATGGTGGGAAGTCCTGATGTAACTACAGAATGGCAGGAATATACTAATTCAGGTTCTATCAATTCATCACAAGAAGGAATGAGTACTATAGCTTTTAATCTTGCAAAAAATAAGCTGGCAACTACATTCTATTTTGATGACATTGTGTTTGAAATAGAAGAGTCTGGCAATACCATTCCTTTGACTCCGGAAGAAAAGAAAGAAGTTTTGACCAATGCGATGGAAAATTGGGTAAAAGGTATGATGGAAGCTTGTGGCGGATATGTGAAAGCATGGGATGTAGTGAATGAGCCTCTGGCCGGTGCTGATAAAGATGGCGATGGTTGGTATGATTTACAATCTGTAAATAACGTATCGGCAGAAGACGCTAAGAATAATTTCTATTGGCAAGATTACTTGGGTGATGACTATGTGCGTACAGCTATCCAACTTACCCGCAAATATGGACCTGAAGATATGAAGTTGTTCATCAACGACTACAATCTGGAATCAGACTGGGATGATAACATGAAACTGAAGAGCTTGATAAATTGGATTGAACGTTGGGAGAAAGACGGAACTAAGATTGATGGTATCGGTACTCAAATGCATGTCTCTTATTATCTAAACTCTGCAACACAAAAGAGCAAAGAAGACCATGTCGTGAAGATGTTTGAACTATTAAAAGCTTCAGGAAAACTCATAAAAATATCTGAATTGGATATGGGTATAGTAGATGAGAATGGTAATGAAATTAAGACAGCATACCTTACTTTCGAGCAACAGTTATTGATGTCTGAGTATTATAAGTTTATTGTGAAAAAATATTTTGAAATCATTCCTGTGAGTCAACAATATGGAATTACTCATTGGAGTCCGACAGACAGCCCTGATGGCAGTGGTTGGAGAAAAGGACAGCCTATTGGGCTATGGAGCTTGAACTATAACCGTAAGCCTGCTTATGCCGGATTTGCAGAAGGTTTGAGTGGTAAATAATAATCTAATGTTTTTAATGATATGAGATAATATCACATAGGCTTTTAGGTGATTCGTACTTTTTTGGAGGAGACAGCGAAATCTTTGTATAAAGGTTTCGCTGTTTCTCTTTCCTATCAAATGATCTTAGAAGTTTCATTTATAGGCAGAGCAGATGTGTCCATATCTTTTCACAATATTGCGATAGATATAGAGGGATAGGAGATGAGGTATCTTTTGTATCTTTATTAGGTTAAATAAGATTAGTTCTCTTGTGTATAAAAAACTGCTTTTAGCTTTTTATAAAAGCTTTCTTTTAAAGTTCTTATATTTAATTTTTTATGATTGTTCTCTTTATCTGTTTATAAATATAATTAAAGAAAGTTGCATAAACACAGAAGAGGCTGTCCAATAAGACAGCCTCTTGCTTTATTCCTTTATAAAAGTATTCTATTGTTAAAATATTATATATAAGTATGTTATTGTTTTACCAAAAGTATATGTAAAATGCGACACAAAGAATTACAACTCCCAGTGATGCGATAACATCCCATTTATTCCAACTCTTACTAATAAGTTTCTTGTAATCGCTAGAGAAAGTGATAGCATCTATCTGTTGGGCTGTTGGCTTCGGTGTGAAAAACGATACAACGACCATCAGCAACATAATGAATACTAATAACCATATTTCAAAAATGAGCCAGTTCGTTTGCCAGAACCAACTTGTGTATTCCCAATACCAGCCGGTCATTGCGTCCTTACCGGTGTTGGTAAATATATTGGTTAATAAGCGTACCATCCCAATCGCGAATCCCACTATCATTCCAGCTTCTCCAGCCTTAGGTGTAATTCTTTTAGAAAAGATACCAAGAGCAAATACGGCTACCATAGCAGGAGCGAGTAATGATTGAATACCTTGCAGATAGTCGTAAAGACTACCAAGGCTCATCATAACAGGTATCCAAACAATACCAAGGATCACGACTACAATTGTCGCAATACGACCTACCAAAACATAAGTGGATTCACTCTTATTTTTGAACATAGGTTTATAGAAGTCTTCCGTAAACAATGTTGCGCAAGAATTGAAGAATGCAGCCAAAGAAGCAATTAAAGCAGATATAAAACCTATGGTAACAATTCCTTTCACACCCGCAGGCAATACAAATTTAACCATTGAACCGAACGCAGTGTCCGGATCATCCAATGTAAATCCGCTATCGGGACGTGCAGCCAATGCCGCTGCTACCATGCCCGGTATTAGGAACATAAATACAGGTAACAATTTGAAATAACCAGCAGCAATAGTACCTCTACGCGCACGTTTCATCACTACATCGTTGTCTTCACCCTTGCGTTGTCCAAGTACACGTTGAACGATATGCTGGTCGGTGCACCAATACCAGAAACCTATTATTGAAGCTCCGATAAATACCCAAAAGCCGGGGTAATCATCATATAACGGATCACCGGTATTGAAGTGAAACATATGGTTTGTACCGTATGCAACACCATCTTCTCCTACATTCAATGTTTTTGCGTAGTCGATCATCGCTGTCCAACCTTCAGGAATACTACCTCCTCCAAGAGCAGGNNAGATAATCCTAGGAAAAGCACAAGGAATGAACCTATAATAAGTATCGGTGTTTGGATTGCAGATAGAGTCATAACTCCTTTCATACCACCGAGAACAGTAAAAATACCTGTTAGTACTATCAAGCCGATTGCTCCATACCAGAAAGGTAGACCTAGAAGGCTTTCCATAAAGATACCTCCTGTAAATGCGGTTACACTCACTTTGGTAAGTACATAGGCTATAAGAGTGATGATAGACAACCAAGAACCCGTAGCAGGTGTATAGCGGTATTTTAGGAAGTCGGGCATTGTGATAATTTTGCCCATCTTGTTATTCATAAGTTGATAGAATGGTACGAATAACCAACCTAAAATAAGTATCATCCAGCCTTGCATTTCCCAGTGAGCCATACCCACTCCGGCTTTAGCTCCTGTTCCGGCAAGTCCTACAAGGTGCTCCGAACCGATGTTTGCTGCAAAGATAGCAGCACCGATTATGTACCATGGTTCGCCTTTTCCGAACAAATAGTCTTCGCTACTGGCACCTTGTTGCAGGCGTTTGTCTTTTTGGATCGAACGCCAGACAGCCCATGTTACTGCCAATATCCCAACTGCAATAATCACCCAGTCGAGCCAAATAAATTCGTGTGAATTCCAGTTCATAGTATGATATTATGTTTAAGAGAATAATTCTGTTTCAGTAAATTTTCCTAACTTTTGATATTTTGCATATATCTGCATATATACTTCATGTTTCGCCATATTAGGTTTGTATTCGTGAGCAAAGCCTTGTCCCATCGCTTTCTGAGCAGCTTTAATGTCAGGGTGAACTCCAGCTGCAACAGAAGCAAACATTGCTGCACCAAATGCGCAAGCTTGTTCTGATTTAGCAACTTTTATAGGCATTGCCAATACGTCTGCCAATGTTTGCATAACCAATGGTGATTTCAGAGAGATACCCCCTATGCCAATTACGCTATTGATTTCAATTCCGTTTTCGAGAAAGCGATCAACAATTGCTTTCGATCCAAAAGCAGTAGCCTCTACCAATGCTTTGAAAATTAGAGGGGCAGAACTTGCCAGGTTTAATCCTGTGATTGTTCCTTTTACCATTTGATTGGCATCAGGAGTACGACGCCCGTTCATCCAATCGATTGCTAAAATAGAACTTTCTGATACTGGAATTTTTTCCGCTTCTTTGGATAGGGTAGGGATTATCTTGTCAAGAGTTTCGTCTATTAGTTTTTGCTTTGTTTCCTGATCTATTAGTGCCGACTCTTTTAGTATATTCTCCAAAGGCCAAGCCAATACAGATTTGAACCAGGCATAAATATCACCAAAACCTGACTGTCCGGCTTCAAGACCTACCATTCCCGGAATAACAGATCCATCTACTTGTCCGCAGATACCAGGAATTAGTTTTCCGTGCATATCTTCATAAGGAGCAATCATAATATCGCAAGTAGAGGTTCCGATAACACGAACAAATGCCTTCGGTTCTATTTCGGCACCTACTGCTCCCATATGACAGTCAAACGCTCCTACACCAACAGCTACATTTGTTGTTAATCCAAGCCTGCCAGCCCATTCTTCTGTTAGGTTTCCTACTTTAACTTCACTGGTGTATGTATCGTGAAATAGTCTTTCTCTATACCCTTTCAGTTCGGGTGCTATTTCTACAAGAAAATCTTCTGTTGGCAAGCCGTCCCATTCTTTCAGCCACATGGCTTTGTGTCCTGCAGCACAACGTCCTCTTATTATATCTGATGGCTTTGTTGTGCCTGTAATTAGAGCAGGCATCCAATCACAATGCTCTATCCAACTGTAAGCTTCTCCGGCTACAGCTTTATCTTCTTTCAGAACATGTGCCACTTTTGCCCAAACCCACTCACTAGAGTATATACCACCTACATAGGCAGTATAGTCGATAGGCCAGCGTTTGGCTACTTCATTTATTTTAGCTGCTTCTTTGATCGCTGTATGATCTTTCCAAAGGACAAACATTGCATTTGGATTTTCTGCAAAATCAGGTCGTAATGCTAACACCTGTCCGTCTTTATCAATCAGGGCAGGAGTAGAGCCTGTAGTATCAAATGACATGCCTACTACTTGCTCTGCTGTACCTGCCGGAGACTTACTCAGAGCCTCCTTTACGGATTCTTCTAAAGCTTCTATATAATCGAGAGGGTGTTGTCTGTATTGGTTTTTTTGAGGATCACAGTATTTCCCCTGTATCCATCTTTTATAATATTTGACTGATGATGCAATTTCCTTTCCAGTTTCAGCTTCTATGATTACTGCTCGGCAAGAATCTGAGCCGTAATCAAGTCCTATTGTATATTTCATATATTTTATTTTTCATAAATAGTATGAAATTCACATTCCATTATAGTTGACAACTATAGTATATGTTCCTTTCATAAGGTAGTTAACTTTTTAATAATAAAATAAGTATAGGGAATATCACTACTCCCCATACTTGAAACAATCTAACTCAGCTTAACGCTGTATTTAATAAGTAGTATACTTCATTTACTTTCAACTCAAACTTAAAGTTATTTATGGTTGTATTCTTGTCTATAGTTACCAGTTCTATACCAGCTATATCAGCATAGTCTTCCAGCATTTCGGTAGTGACAGAATAAGAGAAGCTTGAGTGATGAGTACCACCTGCCAATATCCATGCAGCGGCACCAATTTCAAGGTTCGGCATTGGTTTCCACAATGCACATGCTACAGGCAATTTAGGTAGTGGCTTCGGTTCTTCTACTACTACTTCATTTACAATCATACGGAAGCGATTACCCATGTCTACAATTGTAGCTGCAACACCTTCACCCTTGTGTGCTTGAAATACGAGGCGCGAACAAGTGCGAGCATCGCCAATACCAAGGAAATGAACTTCGATGCGAGGTTTTGTTCCGGTTATATCCGGATTGATTTCCAACATGTGCGATTGCAGAATGGTACTGTTCTCTCCATCGAAATTGAGCGTATAGTCTTCAAGGAACGATTGACCACCGGGCAGCCCTTTTCCCATTACCCACATTGTACGGACAAGGGCAGCCGTTTTCCAGTCGCCTTCGGCTCCGAATCCGTAGCCTTCCGCCATGAGGCGTTGAGATGCAAATCCCATCAATTGTTTCATGCCTTCAAGTTCATTAAAGCTGGTCGTGAATCCCTTCGCTCCCTTTTCTTGAAGAAAACGACGAAGCCCTATTTCCTGAGCTGCTGCATCACGTACAAATTGATGTTTTTCTCCTCCTTTTTTGCAATCAGCAGCAAAGTCATATACTTTTTCGTATTCAGTAATTAATGCATCTATTTCAGTTTCTTTTACGGCTTCTATATACGGAACTAATGTTGCGATAGGAGCATTGTCTACATGATAACCCAAACGCATTTCGGCTTCTACCTTATCTCCATCTGTTACAGCGACGTTATTCATATTGTCTCCGAAACGAATGATAAGCATATCCTGAGCATCTGCCCATCCTGCACATACACGCATCCAAGAAGCTAGCTTAGCCTGTACTTTTTCATCAGACCAATGTCCGACAATTACTTTTCTGTTTTTGCGCATACGGCTTACCATATGCCCAAATTCACGGTCGCCATGTGCTGACTGATTTAGATTCATGAAATCCATATCGATTTCATTCCACGGAATTTCTTTGTTGAATTGAGTGTGAAAATGTAGCAGAGGTTTCTTGTAGTTTTTTAATCCCTGTATCCACATTTTTGCAGGAGAAAATGTGTGCATCCATGTTATTACTCCAATACATTTATTGTCAGAATTGGCATCAGAAAAAGCCTTTGCTATTTCTTTAGATGAATTGACCGTTCCTTTATAAACAACTTTGATAGGTAGTTTGCCTGAGTCGTTCAAACTTTTTACCATTTGAGTAGAGTGTGAATCCACAGCAACAACAGCATCGCCTCCATATAATAATTGCGCTCCTGTAACAAACCAAATTTCTAAATCTTTAAAATCCATGATGTTATTTATTGTTAATTAAGTTCCAACATTACAACCGATTTGGATGGTAATGTTATCGATATTTTGTCTTTTGATAATTGCGCTCCTTTAAATGCTTTCACAGAAACAACATCGGGAGTGTCGAAGGAATTGTAGTCATTTATTTTGCCTGATGTCAATACTTGTCCCGAAACGTTTTTAACTTCTATTCCCCGCAAATCAGCATCTATACTTTGTTCTTTGTTGGGGTCTATATTTACCAATGTAATATGAACTTTTCCTGAAGCGTCTTTTGATGCTGATACACTGATGACATCAATTTTTTTTCCATTCAGCTCGTATTTAGCAGAAGATAGTGAAATAGGAAGCAAAGTTGCATCTTGATGAACTTTATAAAGATAATAGACCCAATAAGTCGGAGTCAATAACATCTTTTCCTTGTCGGTTAATATTACAGCTTGTAATACATTTATTGTTTGTGCTATGTTAGTCATTTTTACCCGATCGCAATAGCTATTGAATATATTCAAATTGATAGCAGCAATAATCGCGTCGCGCATAGTGTTTTGTTGGTAGAGAAATCCGGGATTGGTTCCAGATTCTACGTTATACCAAGTACCCCACTCGTCGGGGATAAGGGCGACTCTTTTTTGCGGATCGTATCGGTCCATAATGTTTGAATGTCTTTTTAACAAATCATTCATTTTTAGTGTTTTTTCTATAGTCACATAGTATTCCGCTTCGTCGAATTGTGTAGCGGAACCTTTGTCTTCCCAACTCTTAGGAATTGTATAATGGTGCAAAGACAATCCCTGCATTTGACGTGCTGCATTTTTCATCAAAGTCTCTGTCCAATTATAGTCGTCTGAATTAGCGCCTCCGGCAATAAGATAGAGTTTGTTGTCGCCATAGTTTCGGCAATAAGTGGAATAACGTTTGTACTGATCTGCATAAAATTCGGCAGTCATATTACCTCCGCAGCCCCAGTTTTCGTTTCCAACTCCCCAGAAAGATACTTTCCAAGGTTTCTCACGACCATTTTGACGACGCAGGTTTGCCATTGGGCTTTCTCCATCGAAAGTAATATATTCTACCCATTTAGACATTTCTTCCACTGTGCCGCTCCCTACATTTCCACAGATGTAGGGCTCACAGTTCAACTGTTCGCATAGATCGAGAAATTCGTGCGTGCCAAAACTGTTATCTTCGACAACTCCTCCCCAATGAGTATTTACCATTTTAGGACGTTTGTCGCGAGGGCCAACCCCATCCATCCAATGATATTCGTCGGCAAAACAGCCTCCGGGCCAACGCAAATTAGGAATTTTGATATCGCGTAAAGCTTTTACTACATCGTTGCGGATACCACGTGTGTTGGGAATGGGGGAATCCTCACCTACCCAATAGCCTCCGTAAATACAATGTCCGAGATGTTCAGAAAAATGTCCATAAACATGTTTGCTGATAACATCTTTCCCCTGATCTGCATTAATAACCAATTTATTTTGGGCTACTGAAATAACAGCGACACCGCTTAGAAATAGTATGGAAAGAATAACTTTTTTCATGGTATAATATTTAAACGTGTGTAACTTTTTTATTGTCCGTAATATGCATCAGGACCATGTTTTCTGAAAAAGTGTTTTTTAATAAGCTCATCATTCATCTTTAGTTGCGGGTTGATGCTATATGCCAAATAAGCCATTTTTGCGACTTGTTCGAGTACTACAGCATTATTAACAGCATTATGCGCATCTTTTCCCCACGAGAAAGGACCATGATTATTGACAAGAACTCCTGGTGTATAATCCGGATTTAGGGCTGCAAAACGCTCGATTATTACATTGCCTGTTTCGAGTTCATACTTGCCTTCAATCTCTTCTTTTGTCATTTGTCTTGTACAAGGTATCTCATCTTTAAAGTAATCGGCATGAGTAGTGCCGATATTAGGTATATCACGGCCTGCCTGAGCCCAAGATGTGGCGTAAGTAGAATGAGTATGTACAATTCCCCCTATATTTGGAAAGGCTTTATATAAAGCTATATGAGTTGCAGTATCGGATGAGGGTTTTAATTGTCCCTCTACAATTTTTCCATCTAAATCGAGTACAACCATATCTTCAACTTTCATCTTTTCATATGATACTCCTGACGGTTTGATTATTACCAGATTTTTTTCTCTATCGATAGCACTAACATTTCCCCATGTGAATATGACTAATCCATGTTTTACCAGATCCAGATTAGCATCGAATACCTCTTTTTTTAATGATTCTAGCATGATATTATATATGGTTTAAAAGCTTATTTAAAGCATAAGTGTTCACTGTACACTTATGAGTACAATGTTAATAATAAGTGTAAAAATATACACTTATTTTCGATATGTTTTAAAACATATATTAAGAGTTCTTATGTCTAATTTGATCTGTTTTCAAAAAAGATGGAAAATAAAACTTCGAATCTTTATTTTATATCTTTCGAAATGAATGCAGACAAGGAGAATATTGTAGTATATCCTGTTGTTTTGGGTTTTATTATTTAAGTAGTTTGTGTTTAAGGAAGGGTCTTGTTCGGAGTTCAAGATTCAATTTTTTAGTTGATATAGGTTAAAACAAGACTATAATAGGAGTCTATAGAAATAGATGTTATTTGAATTGCTTAAAATCCTATTTATATTTATGTTGTACTCTTAATTATTTAAATAAAGAGTACATGGTAAAATAACTTTATATTGTCCTTTTTCTCCAGCTTGTTTGCTTTTTTCCTGAATCTCTCCTAGTAAAATATCTACAGCATTTTTACCTATATCTGCAACGGGCATTTTTGCAATGTTAATTTTTGGTGCTAAAATTTTGAATAAAGATACACCATGTATGCATGCCAGTTGAAATTGTCGATTAAAGTCGATTCCTTTGTTATCAAAATAAAGGAAGGCCTCTACTGCTAGAATATGTGTGGTGAAAAAGAAACCATCTACATCAGGTACTTTTTCAAATATATTATCTAATACTTTTACAATTTTATTATCATAATCTTCATATTCTATATTTCCCACAAGTGCTGGATTAAATTTGATACCGGAATCTGACAATGCTTGTTTATAACCCTCATTTCTTTCACCCATTGTAGTAAGATGAGAGTTTGTGGTAATAAGTGCAATGTTTTTGCACCCCATACCTATGAGATGCTTTGTTAATTTGTAGCTACTTTCCTTGTTGTCGATAATGATATAACTTGTTTGCAGTTCAGGAAAATAACGGTCGAATGTTACTAAAGGAAATTTTTCAGATATAAGCCGCTCTATTTCAACTTTCGATCGCTTAGTTGGTGCTATAATTATTCCATCTACTCCCTTCGATTTGAACATTTGTATAACAAGGTCTTCTTTGTTGAAGTCCGATTCGGAACTTGCTATCATCAGAGAATATCCATGCATGTTGGCTTGATTTTCTATTTCTCTGGCTATTGAGGAATAAAAATAATCGGATATGGAAGGCAGAATAAGCCCAATGGTTTTGGTCTGCCCAATATTCAGACTTCGAGCTATTAAATTTGGCTGATAGTTCAATTCTTTTGCACAATTCAGTACAATCTCTTGTGTATTTTTACTTATACCTTTTTTCTCTGCTTGTCCGTTCAGTACCCATGACACCGTGGTTTTAGACAAGTTTAATTTTTCTGCAATATCTTTAAGTGAAACCCTTGTTTTCATATATAATACACAAATTCGTAATTTTCTATATTTAACGGTTAAATATTTAACTTATCTGAATGATATATAAGTATATTAGATATTTATATGTGGAATAGTAGGTTTAGTATTATTGCTAACTACATCTATATTATCTTAACTCTGATTAGGTTCGAATATCTATAGATAATTGTTTTAGTATTATTTCGCTTCATCTATACATATAAATACCTATTTATGTCTCTAAAAGTATATATAAGGATACCAATTCCTTTTTATCATTCAAATATAATATACTATTTATATTTCTACAAATGTATATTATTTTACTTTCTCGTTAAAATAATAATACTTTATTTTTATCTTATATAAGAATCCTCACTCTTGTTTCTTTCCTAATCGAATGTATATTAGATTCTATTTTATAANNATTTGTTTGTTATTTTAATGTCCCTATTCTAAATGTTCCATTTTTTAACAATGGTTAATTATGAAAGATATTTGAACTTTTTATTGTGGTTTTTAAAATAAGAATTAAATTTGTATTGTTTAACCGTTTAAGTTGTGTTTAGGTGTCTTTAAATGAGGTTTTGTTATATATCTGGATCAATTTAAATAACAAATCCCATTTCTTAGGATAGAGGCGGAAGCATGATTATAATGAAAAAAACGATATTTAAATAAAACCTTATTGGATTAATCAATACAGAATAACCAATTAATATACATGAAAATATAATGAAACCATAATTTTATACGTATGTAACAGTTTGTTAATATGTAGTTTCTACTTTTGCAAACAGCTTTGTCGAAGGCTTCTTCTATTTTTTTTGAATTTTTTACTAAACCGTTAAAGTTATTCGTGATAAAATAATAATAACCATGCATAAATCTAGATTAACCATAACCATTTTATTATTGACAAGTCTCTTTATTACTCTAGCACAATCATGTGAAACAAAGAAAGTCAAGATTAACAACTTAAGATGTGAGTATATGCACAATCCTATTGGAATTGATGCTGTTTCTCCTCGATTTACATGGAATTATGAAGCAATTTCAGGACATGACTTTAAACAAGGCAGCGTTCAACTTCTACTTTCAAGGAATAAGGAAGCTCTTTCAGAAAAGACCTCTAATGATATATGGCGTTCGGGAATAATCTCTACCAACGAAATGTTCATTACTCCTGATTCCAGTTGTGTGCTTGAACCGTACACTATATATTATTGGCAAGTTATGGTATGGGACAATAATAAAAAGCAGAAGATTGTATCACCTGTCAGTCATTTCGAAACAGCTTTCATGCAACCTTCAGCCTGGCAAGCAAAATGGATATCAGACAATGAGGCTATGGACAGCCCTATTGCACCCATGCTACGTAAATCTTTTGAAATAAATAGTAGTAAACAAATAGCGAAGGCTAGGTTATATATTAGCGCCGCCGGATATTATGACGTTTCTATTAATGGGAGGCCTGTTGATTCTTCCGCCTTTTTGGCTCCGGGCTACACTCATTATGATAAACGGAATTTGTATAACATCTATGATGTAACGTCATTGGTACAATCCGGTAAAAATGTCATAACATCTATCTTAGGAAATGGATTTTACAATGCATTTGCACCTGTAGCAACGTGGAGCTTCGAAAAAGCCCGTTGGCGCAATCGTGCTTCTATGATCAGCGAATTGCATATCACTTATAAAGATAATACAAAGGATATTATAATATCAGACTCCACATGGAAAGTTTCTTCGTCGAGCCCTTATGTGCAAAACAATATTTACAGTGGGGATACTTACGATGCGAATAAAGAAATTGACGGATGGGATAAACCTGCCTTTGACGACTCTATGTGGACTAATGCAAGAATAATGAATGCTCCGTCTGATCGTTTGGTTGCAGAAACAGAACCCGTAATAAGGAAAATAAAAAATATAAACCCGATATCACTAAAGTCTTTTGGCGATACTGTTTTTGTCTATGATTTTGGTGTGAATATGACAGGTGGATGTGAACTAAAAATAAAGGGAGAGAAAAATACAAGAGTAGAGATACAATATGGTGAATTACTGAAGCCAAATGGGCGATTAGAGATGCGAAATCTCGACATCTATTATAAGCCTCTTCCGGGGTTGGCTTTTCAAACAGATGTACTTATCCTTGATGGTAAGGAGTGTGTCTTTACACCTAGATTTTCATACAAAGGATTCCAATATGTAGAACTCTGTTCAAATCGTCCGATAAAACTTGATGAAACAAATGTAACAGCACTTAACTTTCATTCCGACTTGAAAGAAGTAGGTCATTTCAGCTGTTCTAATGACCTGCTGAATCAGATATGGAAGGCTGCAAATCGTTCATATTTATCGAATGTGATGAGTATACCTACCGATTGTCCTCAACGCGAAAAAAATGGATGGACTGCGGATGCCCATATTACAATGGATTTGGGATTACTAAATTTCGATGGTATCCGATTCTATGAAAAATGGATCGAAGATATGATTGATAACCAGAATTCAGAAGGTCGTATTTCAGGAATTATACCAAGCTCGGGTTGGGGATATGATGACTGGATTGGTCCTGTATGGGATGCTGCGATGTTTATTGTACCAATGGCTCTGTACGACTATTACGGAGACAAACAAAGCATAAGCAGAATATATAGCACATGCGAGAGATATCTTACATATTTGGCAACGCGAGAAGATATTGACGGCTGTGTGACCTATGGTATAGGAGACTGGGTGCCTTACAAAACTCAAACGCCTACCGAATATACTACTTCGTGCTATTATTATCTGGATAATCTTTATATGGCTAAATTTTCGGAAATACTAGGCTACGATGGATCGGTTTATAAATCAAAAGCAAAAAGACTTAAGGATTTGATTAATAATAAATACCTTGACTCCCGAAAAAATATATATGCTAACGGCTCGCAAACATCATTGGCTATAGCTCTTTATTTAGGAATTGTTCCTGATGGAATGGAACAAAAGGTCGCCGACAATTTATATCAGACGGTAAAGGGAAATAACGGATACCTGGATTTCGGAGTATTGGGAAGTAAGACAGTACTCAGAATGCTATCGAAATATGGCTATGCAGATATGGCTTATCAGATGGCTTCAAAAGAAGATGAGCCTTCGTGGGGTGCATGGATAAAGAAAGGTTTTAATACAATGCCCGAAACATGGACTTTGTCTCCCGAATTCAGAGATGCATCTATCAATCACATGTTTTTGGGCGATATCAATGCATGGATGTATAATGTATTAGCCGGCATAAACTTTGATCCTAATAATCCCGGATTCAAACATATTCTTATACAACCTCATTTTGTAGAAGGTCTGGATTGGGTGAAAGGAGAGTACAACTCCGTAAAAGGATTTATACGATCTGAATGGAAGCGGGTAGGAGGTAGCATTCAATTAGAAGTAGAAATCCCCATCAATACAACTGCTACTGTTCTAGTAGGAGATAAGACGATTTTTATTGAAGGAGGAAAGCATAAATTCAACTTTTAAATACAACCTAAAATAAATCAATGAAAGGAGGAACGACCATGACAGAATAAGCATTGTAAATGCATAAATATTAAAGGCAAATTACATCACTGAAAATAAATTAAATAATCTTTATCAATGAAAAACAAACTTAATTATTATCAAAAGATATTTTTGATAATGTTTATGTCCCTTTTATTCATAAATATTGTACATGCTCAAAACATACTGACAGATGGCAATATAAAAGGATCCGTTTTTGACCAGAAAGGAGAGCCAATTATTGGTGCAACAATAATGAACAATACAACAAAGGTTGGTACAGTTACAGACCTTGATGGATTGTTTACTATTGCCGCACAACCCGGTTCAACGCTAGTTGTATCTTACGTGGGTTTTAAACCGAAGACGATTCAGATAGGACCTGAAAAAGAATATAAAATAATTATAGAAGAAAACGCTTCGCTATTGGATGAAGTCGTTGTTATCGGATATGCCACACAGAAGAAAAAACTTGTAACAGGTGCTACATTGCAAGTTGACGGAAACAGAATAAAGGAGTTGCATACTCCAAATCCTCTGACTGCTTTGCAAAGTATGTCTCCGGGTATGCAAATAACAAAGACATCAGGAGAACCGGGATCATCATACAAAGTCTATATTCGAGGGATGGGTACAATCGGCAATGCAGATCCACTTTACATTGTGGATGGTGTACCGGGGAATATATCGAACATAAATCCTGCAGATATCAAATCGATAGATGTATTGAAAGATGCTGCATCTGCTGCAATCTATGGTGCTCGTGCTGCAAACGGCGTAGTGCTGATAACAACACATCGCGGAGAAGGAGAAGATAAAGTACGCGTTGCTTACGATACATATATAGGGATTTCAAATGCACCTGATTACAAATGGTACGTTGATGCAACAACACAGGCGATGTTGGATGACGAATACTCAAAAAACACTTACGGATATGGAATTAATTTTTCTCAGATGGTTCCTAATTGGGATAAAGTTCTTTCAGGAGAATGGAAAGGTACAAATTGGTACAAAGAAATAAAGAATAAAAATGCACCCACACAAAACCATTCGGTTACGATTTCCGGAGGGAGCAAGAAATCATCTTATTTTACCAGCTTTTCTTATTCGTCTCAGGAAGGTACTCTGGGTAAACCCGTTCAAACAAAACAAGATAGATATACTTTTCGTCTCAATGCAGATCAAACGATCTTTTCGGCAAAAGGACGTGACATTGTACGCATGGGAGAGACAATCAATTTTATATATGCCAATAAAGACGGTTCTTTAAGCGGAAGGTCTACCGAAGGACTTGGAGCATTGGGTATGATAATGGGGGGAAGTCCGTTTATGCCGATATATGATGACAATGGAGATTATCATGGGCCGATAGCGTATGCTCCATATGCGCCCAATCCTATTGCATATCTTGTCTATAACAGTAATAACAACAAAAAGAATTACCAATTAAATACAAATGCATTCATAACAATCGAGCCTATTAAAAATTTAGTATTTCGCTCAAATTTTGGATTAACAATGGATGCCGAAGAAAGCAGGGCTTATATACCTAAATATAATCTGGCACCTGAATATACAAGCCAAGAAACAAAAGTAAGTCAGGATATATCATTAGGATTTAGTCGTTTGACATTCGAGAACACGTTGAATTATAAATTCTCATTAGACGAAAACAAGCATAATTTTGATGTGTTGGCTGGTACAAGTGCAGAAAAAGGAGGTTTAGGTTCAAGTATTTCGGGTTTCAATACCAATTCTATTTTCGAAGATTTTAAATACGCTTACCTTATTAATACTCCAAAAGTGAGTGAAACATCTACTCGCTTAGGGGGTTCACCATGGAGTCGATCAGCATTACTTTCATATTTTGGTCGTGTCAATTACGACTTCAAAGAAACCTATATGTTATCTCTTATTGCACGTTCGGATGGCTCGTCAAACTTCGCTCCGGGAAAACGTTGGGGATTCTTCCCTTCAGTTTCGGCCGGTTGGGTAATTAGTAATGAGTCTTTTATGGAATCTTTTAAGACTCATCTCAATATGTTTAAACTGAGAGCAAGTTGGGGACAGAACGGAAATCAGGCTATTTCACCATTCCAATATCTCGCAAAGATGCGTGTAGGAGGTCAGAACTCAGGAGATTATTCAAGTGTAGAATATAGCTATTATTATCCGGGAGTAGATAAAAATAGTTATACAATTGCTTCATATCCAATTAATCTACCCAATACGAATATAACTTGGGAAACTTCAGAACAGTTAAATGTGGGTTTTGATGCTTTATTGCTCAAGAACAGATTATCATTCAATTTCGACTGGTATCGCAAAACAACCAAAGATTGGCTTGTAGCAGCACCAGTTCTTGGTTCATACGGAGCTAATGCTCCCGATATAAACGGAGGAGATATCAGAAATACCGGTGTGGAACTGGCTGTAGTATGGAGAGATCAGATAAGCGATTTCAGCTATGATATAAATGTCAACTGGGCTTATAATAAAAACAGGGTGACTCGTATCGCTAATCAGGAAGGAATTATTCATGGTAGTGCTCGAACTGTAGGAACATGGAGTCCCGAGTTTTACAGAGCGCAGGTAGGATATCCTATCGGTTACTTCTGGGGATTGAAAACCGATGGTGTATTCCAAAATCAGGATGAGATAGATGCTTATCGCAATTCGAAAGGAGAACTCGTTATGCCAAATGCAGTACCGGGCGACATCAAATATGTAAATCAGAACGACGATGGTGAAATCAACGAGCAAGACCGTGTATTTATTGGTGACCCTAACCCTGATGGAATATTTTCATTTTCATTCGGCGGGGCATGGAGAGGTTTTGATTTCCGCGCTTCGTTCTCGGGAGTATATGGCAACCAGATATACGGAGGGCAACATGATCCGATGGATCGTTGGCACGGAGAAGGCACATCTAACAAATGGCCAAGACTAGGACAATCGTCTTATACCAATATTGTTTCCGACCTTTACTTGCAAGATGGTGACTATATTCGCTTGAATGACCTTACTATTGGTTATGATTTTGCAACCTTGCTAAAGAAACAAAATATCTTTTCTCAAGTACGTCTTTATATTACCGGACAGAATCTAATTACTTGGACAAAATACAAAGGGCTTGATCCCGAAATTGGAGCAGGGCCTACAGGATGGATGAGTGGTATAGATTATGGATTTTATCCAAACTCCCGTACATTCTTATTTGGTCTTAATCTCAAATTTTAAAAATCTAAGGCAAAATGAAAAAGATAATTATAATATTAATTTCTGTTTTTACAGTTAGTTGTTCCGATTTTTTGGATACAGATCAATTAACACAGAAAGATTCATCAAATTACCCTCAAACTCCTGAAGAAGCATATACGTCTCTTATGGGTGTGTATAATGCTTTCGGATCACGTGTGGGTGGGGGCGAAACAGAACATTCTTTTATTGTTCTCAACCTCATGGCAGATGATATGCTGGGAGGTGGAGGGAAAGACGACCTCACTGCTCATGCTATCGATTTGTTCAAGCTTACATCAAGAACGATGTACACCGATCTATGGGAATGTACATGGCGTTCGGTTTATCGGGCAAACTTACTGCTTGGTTCTTTGGATAATATAAAGTGGCCGACTACCGAGTCAAGAAACAAAATAGAGGGTCAGGTACTTTTTTTACGCGCTTTTACCTATTTCCGTCTGTGCTCTATGTTTGGGCCCGTACAGCTCATTACTACTCCCGAACCTGTAAACCTTCCTCGTGCTTCGGCAGAGGATGTATATGCACAAATGGGAGCCGATCTGAAGCGTGCAATTGAAATATTACCCGCCACTAAATTTCAGGATATTCCTAAAAGTGAGAATGGATTGGCTACACGTTGGGCTGCCCAGGCTTTAATGGCTCGTATATTTTTATTCTATACTGATTATTATAAGCAAGCCCAAATGGGTGATATTACAAAAGAGCAGGTCGTAGCATGGGTTGACGACTGTATAGCTAACAGCGGACATGATTTGATTCCTGACTTCAGAAACTTGTGGCCATATTCGATTGTAATGTCAGGAAAAACAAAATCTGATTACAAGTACGCAGCGGATAACAATTTAAAATGGATAGGGGAAAATGGAGATAATAACGAAACCATGTTTGCTATCAAATGTTCCACAGCTGCTCAAGGAAATAACTACGATCGTAGAAATACCGTGAACTTGCACTTCGGATTCAGAGGTAATCAGGATTTATTGCCTTTCGGGTCAGGTTGGGGAAAAGGACCTGTCAATAGTAAATTCTATAACGAATGGCCTAATAATGATCTACGCAAACGCGGTTCGGTTCTAGATATTTCTGATGCAACACACGAGGGCGAAGGTTCTACCTCAAAATATAAATGGGGTCAAGCTTACCAATGGAATGAAACGGGTTATTGGTCAAAGAAATATATGCCGGTGAATGTCTATGACGACAAAGGAAATATTGTATCATACAGTTCTATCTTATGGAATATGCCAAACGATCCTCAGTTTAATAGCACTCAGGATATAGTGCTTATCCGTTTTGCTGACCTCCTTTTAATGGGTGCGGAGTTAGGTGGTTCTAAAGCTCAGGAATATATGGATCGGGTACGTAAACGTGTAGACCTTCCATCTGTTCCGGCAACATTGGAAAATATCAAGAATGAGCGTAAATACGAACTAGCATTCGAAGGTATAAGATGGCTCGACATATTGAGATGGGGAGATGCAGAATCTACTGTTAACGGAATGAACGGCATAACCTTGAAGAATAATAGCCAGAATGCTACCTATAAGATAAAATTCCGTCCCGAAACCGGAGGATTCTTACCTATTCCGGAAGCCGAAATAACATTGTCTAATGGAGTCTTGACTCAAACACCGGGTTGGAATACCAATGATGCTATGTTGCAACCGGGTGAATAATAAAGAGAAGAATTATGACTATAATTAAATATCGATTATTCATCTTATTGACCTCAGCCCTAGTTTTGGGAAATATAACGGCCTTGTCCGGGAATATTTCTTTGAATGGGAAATGGCAGCTCTCGTACTGGAAACAGCCTTCTAAGCCGGTTGTTACTCCACAAGCTATCAATGATATGCAAGTGGAAAAAATAGACGCTTCTGTTCCTGGAAATGTTGAATTAGACTTGATGGCTGCGGGCTTGATTCCCGACCCAATGATAGGTAGTAATGTGAACACATTACGAAAGTATGAAAACTATCAATGGTGTTACACAAAAACATTCGAAGCTCCATTAGTCCAAGAAGGTCAACGGGTCGAATTGTTTTTTGGAGGAATAGATTGTCTTGCAGATATCTGGCTCAACGGAGAGAAAGTGGGAGAGGCTGCAAATATGTTAATCGAGCATAAATATGACGTGACAGAATTTCTCAAAAGAGGAGAAAATACTTTGCAAGTAATTATCCGTTCGGCTGTTATGGAAGCTCAGAAACATACACTCGGTACGATCAGTATTGGTAATTTTCCGGCAGAGGAGGCTGTTTATATTCGAAAGGCTCCGCACATGTATGGATGGGATATTATGCCCCGTTTGGTCAGTGCCGGATTGTGGAGAGATGTTGAACTTCGGGTACTTAATCCTACTCGCCTCAAAGATGTAAACTGGATGACTATCAACATCGATACAACGGCTCATACTGCACGTATTTTTACAGATGTACAGATGGTTATCCCCTTTGATAAGTTTGACAAAGTGAAGGCTCAATTTACCCTTCGCCGTAAAGGAAAAATCGTATATCAGAATTCGCAGATTGTAAGCACTCCGGCTTTTCGTCATATATTCGAACTTAAGAATGTTGATTTCTGGTGGCCTAGGGGCTACGGTGAAGCTGCGCTCTACGATGCAAGTGTGCAATTGATAGACTCGGATGGTAAAGAGCTGGACGTCAATAATTGTAAAGTTGGGGTTCGCACTGTAAAGCTGGATATGGATGATATAAATCTCCCCGGAAAACCCGGACAATTTCGATTCATCATCAATAATGAACCGATCTTTATTCACGGCACTAACTGGGTACCAATGGATGCATTGCATAGCAGAGATAAATCTCACCTGAATACGATGATTGACATGGCCGTAGACATCAATTGCAACATGATTCGCTGTTGGGGTGGTAATGTATATGAAGACACCGACTTTTTTGATCTTTGTGATCAAAATGGAATTCTTGTATGGCAAGATTTCGGTATGGGGTGTACATTCTATCCACAGCGTGATGATTTTGCAAGGATGATTGAAGAAGAGGTTACGTCTGTTGTGCTTAAGTTTCGAAATCATGCTTCTTTGATTCTCTGGTCGGGCAATAATGAGAACGATTTGGCTATGCGTTGGACACTGCAACCACTGAATATCAATCCAAATAAGGATGTGATAACTCGTGAAGTTATTGCTAGAGTACTCTATGAATTTGATCCCACACGACCTTATATACCAAGTTCTCCATATTACAGTCAAGCAGTATGGGAACATGGCGGTGGTGACGAATTATTACCCGAGAATCATCTCTGGGGGCCACGAGGATACTATAAAGAGCCATATTATACAAAGGCAGCCTGTTGTTTTGTTAGCGAAATAGGGTATCATGGATGTCCGAATGTCGAAAGTCTAAACAAAATGATGACTAAGGATGGTGTTTACCCTTGGACTAAAGACACAGAATGGAACGATGAGTGGGTTACAAAGTCGACACGTCGGTTCCCTTCTCAAGGAAAAACTTTCGATCGCAACAATCTAATGTTGAATCAGGTGAATTTGCTTTTTGGCGAAATACCAACCAAACTTGACGATTTTGTTTTTGCATCGCAAGCTGTGCAGGCCGAGGCTATGAAGTTCTTTGTAGAGTTGTGGCGTGGGCAGAAGTTTAGTACTAAAACAGGGATAGTGTGGTGGAACCTTCGTGATGGCTGGCCAATAATTTCGGATGCTATCGTAGATTACTACAACTCAAAGAAAATGGCGTATTATTTCATTAAAAATGCACAAACAGACCTTTGTGTACTCATAAATGATCCTGTAGATAATGGCTATCCTTTGATTGTTGCCAATGACACCCGTAATCTGCAAAAAGGACAGGTGATTGTGTCTGACATGGCATCTAATAAAGAAATATACAAAGGAAATTTCGAGGTTTCGGCAAATGGTATGAACAAGATAGCTTCATTACCTCTGCAAAAAGGGCAAGGGATACTTCTCATCAAATATAAAGTGGGGCAAAAAGAATATAGCAATCATTATTTATATGGAGAAGCTCCTTTCAATTTGCAGGAATATAAAAAGTTATTAAAAAAGACAGGATTGTATCCTAGTATTAAATAGGAATATGAAAGATAATTTATTAGGAATTGACATAGGAGGTACTAAATGTGCCATCGTTTACGGAAAAAGAATAGGTTCTGATTTGCAGATAGTTGATAAAACAAAAATAGAGACTACTACAGTTGAAGAAACGATCAGAAATATAATGAGTGAAGCAAAAAGAATGATGGCACGCTTCAATCTTACCGCTCAAACAGTCCGTGCTGTAGGTATTAGCTGTGGCGGACCGCTCGATAGTAAGTCGGGAACAGTAATGTCTCCACCCAATTTGCCGGGCTGGGATAATATACCTATCGTGAAAATCATTGAGGAAGAGCTTGGTGTAAGAGCCGGATTACAGAATGATGCCAATGCGTGTGCATTAGCCGAGTGGAAGTTCGGTGCCGGGAGGGGAACTCAAAATATGATTTTTCTGACATGTGGAACAGGACTTGGTGCGGGAATAATTCTTAATGGTTCTTTATATTCGGGAACGAACGATAATGCCGGAGAAGTCGGACACATTCGTTTAACAGATGACGGACCGATAGGGTACGGAAAAGAAGGCTCTTTTGAAGGATATGCCAGTGGTGGCGGAATAGCTCAATTGGCTCGTAGTTTAGCTGCAGAGGAGATAAAAAAAGGAGGCCATGTTTCATGGTGCCCATCTCTCGATGATATGGAAAATATAAATGCGAAGCTCATTGCAGAAGCTGCCGGAGCAGGAGATAAACTTGCCCTGAAGGTGTATGAAATATCAGCGACTTATTTAGGGAAAGGTCTTGCCATGCTTATAGATATTCTAAATCCGGAACTTATCGCTATCGGCAGTATATATGCCCGCAACAAGGATATGATGGAACCTTATGTCTTGGATCAGATATCGAAAGAAGCTCTGGAAGGAGCAAGAGATGTTTGCAAGATAGTTCCTGCGGCTCTTGGTGAAAATATTGGAGATTATGCTGCTCTTTCTATAGCTGCCAATCTAATCGATTAAAAACAATATTATGAAAAATTTGATAAGAGAAAGCTCGCAAGCAATATTAAAGGAGGTCGATAGTTTTTGGAGCAATCCTGAAACAATAGAAGTCATTGAACGGGCTGCTATATTACTCTCCGATTCATTGAAGAAGGGGAATAAAATTATTAGCTGTGGCAATGGAGGATCTCTTTGCGATGCTACACATTTTGCAGAAGAGTTGACGGGACGCTATCGTAAAAACAGAACGTCTTTACCTGCCATTTCAATAAATGATCCGGCATACATAACATGTGTAGGAAATGACTTTTCGTTCGACGAAATATATTCCCGCTATGTTGAAGGTGTGGGATGCGAAGGGGATGTATTATTGGCTATCAGTACCAGTGGTAACTCTAATAATATAGTGAAGGCAGTTGAAAGTGCCCATCTAAAAAAAATGAAAGTTTTAGCACTAACCTCTACCGGCGATAATCGTCTCTCTGCATTGAGTGATATTGTAATTGCTGCACCGAAAGTTGATTTTTCCGACCGGGTGCAAGAGATACATATTCAAGTAATACATATTTTGATTCAAGCGATAGAAAAACAACTAGGTTTTGAATAATTGGATTTTATAAAAAAGTTAATCAATGAAAACACTAAAATATTTCAAACAAATATTTGTTATTGTGCTTCTTTTTAGCATGATGACTATTTCTAGTGCCTGTTCCAATATAGATGAAGGTTATAATCGTATTCCATCCAATTTTTACCCCGCTCAGGTAAAAGAATCTACAGGTGTGAAATTGGTAGGGATAGGAGTAGAACTAGATCCTCATTTCTTCTCACAAAACTTAACTCGTCCAGAAGACGGATCTAAGGCTGAAGATTGGAACATCGTAAAAGAGCGTGTAAAGAAAATGGGTGTCCAAAATTTCCGGGTAATGGTACAACCGCATTGGTGGGAACCGCTAAATGATAATGATGACCCGAATGTTGCGGATATGAGCAAATTTACTTTCGATTCGCAGGAAATGCAATCATTATATAAAGTACTGGAATTAATACAGGAAAATAATGGAGAAGTAACACTTGTGCTATGGGGATGTCCTGTAAACATGGATTTGATAGCAGGAACACCAACCGGGAAGCATTTTCTTTGCGACAGCAGACCGAATGCACCGTGGGTATGCGGAACGGATAAGTATGAAGAATTTGCCGAAAATTTTTCGGTATTAGTCAAATATCTGATCGAGACGAAAGGTTTTACATGTGTAAAAGCAGTAACTCCATTCAATGAACCTGATAGCCATACCCCCAATTATGGTAGAACAATGTGGCAAGGAGAGCCTGACAGCCATCCCGATCAGTATGCACCTATGGTAAAGGCTTTGGATGCAAAATTTAAGGCAGTGGGACTTAGGGATAAAGTAGAGTTCAATCTATCTGACAATACAGATGGTAGTCCTAACTATTTAAAATCATGTGCAGAAGCTCTACAAGGAGAAACAAATTTACTGAATACTCATACTTATAAGTTTGGATACACTACTCCGAATGCCGATATCGTTAATTGGGAAAAAAATAATGTGACTCTATCAAGCGGGAAGAAACACTTTGTAGGGGAGTTCGGATCTAATCAAACTTCGGGTTCTTCACGTCAGTTAGATATCGATAAGTACGAACGAGGAGTCCTCTTGACTCGTATTGCTATCAACTTGCTTAACGGAGGTGCTGCAGGTGTAAGTTACTGGTCGTTGATAGATCAATACTATAGCAGAAACGGAAGTTATTCCGAAATGCAACAGCTCGGCTTATGGAAATATGTAAAAAAAGCATATGAGCCTGATCCGGAAATTTATAATGCAATAAAGGAAGACTATGAGGTCAGACCTCATTACTATGCATATAGTATGTTGACTCGTTTTATCAAAAAAAATGCAGAAGTATTTCCATTAGATTTGAACGAAAATCTTGTTGCCGGAACAGCCATTCTGAATGAAAATAATAAATGGGTCTACATCTTTGCAAATGGCTCGGAGCACAATAAACCTGTAGAAATTATCAATGACAAGTCTCAGGCAAATGGAGAATATGAGGTTTACAAATATGTAGAAATAAATCTTCCTACCGGGGATAATCTCATTCAATCTACAGAAACTATAAATATTAAGGATAAAACTTCGCTTAGCATTGCGCGCTCTAGTGTCTTAATATTAGTTCAAAAATAAACAGTAATTAAAGCCTAATAAAATGAATAAGTTTAAATTATTAATATTATTGGTTTCGCTAACTTGCTTCTGGAGTTGCGATGATGTGACTGAGTATGATTTATCATTTGGTATATCTGGCGTTGTTATACCTAAATACGAAGAAGGTATCCAAGGAACAGAAGTTAAAATAGAAGGACGAGGTTTTCAGTCTACCGATCACCTGCATTTACGTCCGTTACTGAAACCTCTGGACGGTTCTTTTGATATAGATGTTGAAATAAAAGAGGTTACATCTTCTTATCTCTCATTCTTGTTTCCTCTCAAAGCAAAAGAAAGTGGATATTCCTTAGTTCTTGTCAGAGGCGACAAAGAGATATCACTCGGTAGTATGCAGCAATGGTTACCTAAGGGATGGGTAGCAGATATAAATTTGCGTAATACACTTAAGGTAATCGGACCTCAGCTTTTTGATGCCCAGGATAGTTTGAAACTTTCTGTAGCAGCCGATTTCAAATTCGAAAATGGAACGTTGAATATTTCGGGTAAAGGAATTACTAATTTGAGTGGTTTGGAAAAATTCCCTAAATTGAAAACTCTTTGGGCTACAGATAATAATCTTGGCAACATTGAACTAGTGGGAATGGATGGTATTGTCAGCATCTTTGCATGGAGTAGCAATATTACCAGTATGAATATACAGTCTAAAACATTGCAAACTTTATATATGGGCAATAATCCTCTAACAGAACTAGACTTGAGTAAATGTCCGGCATTACTAAACATTGTATTGGATAATATAAAGTTTCGTAAATTAGATATCAGCAACTGCATGTGTTTTGGCTCGTTCGATAATTTCAAGTTCGACTTCGATACAAATCAGGAATGTCAGTTACTAGTGAGCAATATATGGTTCTGGCACATGGATATGTTCAACAGGTCGAGTGCTGTAAGAACAGCAGGTCTTTCGGGAGTGAAGGTAACTACAATAGGCCTTGATAAAGAAGTTGTATTTGATAAAATTAATTGGATTAATGCAGGTACAGCATCCATGCCAGATGCAAATCTGCGTGCCATAATGAAAGGTTATTGTCCTCAGGCTTTCAGTGGGAATGACATCATAATCAGTGAAGCCAGAAATGCTAAATTACCAACCAATCTGGCTAACAAGCTCGATCTTTCGGACAAAAATATTACATCTTTAGATGGTTTGAAATACTTCGATGATGTTTGGTATCTGGTATGTGATAACAATAAGATAAGTGAGATTGATATGACAGGCTGGTACAATCTAACAACGATATCAGCGAAAAATGCAGGACTGACTTCTTTCAAAACGAAGGATCAACCATGGTTGAGAGATATAGATCTAAGTAACAATACTTCATTGAAATATATTGACATGCGAGGTATTTCATTACTTAGCAACTACAATATTCGTTTCATAGCTACTGGATGTCCGATAGAGTATCTTGATCTACGTAATGGTTATGCTTGGTCTACATGGGGACAAAGTGGTGATAAGTTGGCATTCGACTTTACAGCCGATACATCTAAATCACGGACGCTGAAAGTAGAAACCGCAGAAAACGGAGGTTGGAGTAGTGTTTGGAACTCAGGTGTAAACCCGGTTCAGAAAGCAATTGAAGCAGGTGTTCGTGTAGAGTACTATAACTGGACAAATGCGGCTACGGGTAACTATGGAGAGTTATTAAAAACGGTCAACTAAAAAGGATTATTAAACACACTAAGCTATCCCGGATTAGGGTTCGGGGTAGCTTTAATCAAACGAATTTGTAAAGGATGAAAAATAATACTTCCGTCATAAAAATATTATCAGTGATGTTTGGCTTTTTCATCATGGGATTTGTAGATATCATAGGGATTTCTACTAATTACGTAAAAAATGACTTTAGTCATCTTACCGATTCCATGGTAAATCTGGTATCACTATCCTGTTTTTTGTGGTTTCTTATTTTATCTATCCCCACAGGGATGCTGATGAATAAAATAGGCCGAAAAAAAACAGTGTTAATTAGTTTTGCATTCCATGTATTAGCTATGTGCTTGCCTTTGGCAACCTATGACTTCACCACTGTTCTAATTATGTTTGGGCTGATAGGGATTGGCAATACATTGTTACAAGTATCGCTCAACCCGCTCGTGGCAGACGTAGTAGGCTCGGGCAAACTAACAGGCACTCTTACTTTAGGTCAATTTGTGAAAGCGATAAGCTCCTTTGTTGGTCCTATTCTCGCAGCATCGGTAATCGGCACTACACTGGGATGGAGAATGATATTTCCGATATATGCGGCTCTTTCTCTTCTTGCTTTTATTTGGTTGAGCTTAACCAAGATCGAAGATAAGCGAAATGACGACTCTAATATTTCAATTAAAAATACTCTTGAACTTTTCAAGGATAAGTATATCGTCGCTTTTTTTATCGGAATATTGATATTGGTGGGTGTTGATGTAGGAATGAACATGACATTTCCTAAGTTATTGATGGAAAAAGCCGGACTTTCGGTAGAAGATGCTGGTATGGGCAACAGTGTATATTTTCTGTCTCGTACCGTGGGAGCATTTTTAGGGGGTATATTGTTGATGAAAAGTTCAGAGTCGAAGTTCTTTACCTACAGTGTGTGGATAGGATTAGTAGGACTGCTTTTACTGTGCATCAATACGAATGTTTGGATAACGCTAGCTTGTGTTGCAATATTTGGTTTAGGTTATGCCAATTTATTTTCTATCATATTTTCATTGGCTTTAAAACGTATCCCTGAAAAAGCAAACGAAATATCGGCTCTGCTCATTGTCGGAGTTTCGGGTGGTGCTATACTGCCTCCTGTGCTTGGCGTTGTTACTGATATTTTCAAAACGCAGATCTCTGCAATTGTTCTCATCGCTGCTATATGGTGCTACTTATTGTGGCTAATAAGCATTGTCAGAAAAACAAGTAAATAAAAACATTGAAACCTATATTAAAGCATTGCAGATTTCTTGTAATAAAATAAAAGTTCTATGATAAAAAATATTTGCAGTAAAGCAATCATCACGTTTCTTATTTTCATCTGTGCGACAATGAGTTCTCGCGGGCAAACTGTTACTAAGATGACCAAAACACCGGTAAATGTAGAAAATCAGATATCAACACTATTTGCCAAAGGTAAAACTCCTCCGTTTTCGTTTGTATATGGTGGTGTTTCTTCAAAAGAATTTATTCGCAAATGGAAACATACTATAGAGAAACAAAAGGCAGAAGAATCGGGAGTTGTCAGATATCTTGCTACTTATACCGAAGCCAGGACAGGGCTGAAAGTTGAATGTGAAATAAAAGGATATCCGGCTTTCAAGGCTTTGGAATGGACGATTCATTTCACAAATATGGCTGCTGCCAATTCGAAAAACCTGAAACAGGTAAAAGCCATAGATATGGAGATGGATTATCCTGTCGAAGGCAATTTTAACCTGCATTATGCAGATGGTAATCATATATCCAAATACGACTTTCATCCTCGTACGCTTACGTTGAAGCCCGGTGAAAGTAAATTGATGGAGCCAATAAACGGGCGTTCATCCGAAGGCGATTATCTGCCAATATTCAATATCGAATCAGCTTCATCCCAAGGTGTTTTTGTGGGCATCGGGTGGAGTGGTAGCTGGTATGCAGATATCAGCTGTAAAAATCATAAAAGAATATCCATAGAGTCGGGAATGAAAACGATGGATCTCTACTTGTATGGAAAAGAAAGTATACGCACGCCAAGCATTACACTAATGTACTGGAACGGCGACGACCGAATGGAGGGACACAATCAGTTTCGTCGCTTTGTGCTGAATCATAAAACACATAAAATAAATGGGAAAAATGCTCCTTATCCATTGGCTACAGGCTTCAATTACAAAGACCCTGCTCCTTATACTGAGTATTCGGGTTTGACTGAAGAATACGCAATTGCGATGATGAAGCGTTACAAGCAATTCAACATTATGCCTGAAGTTTTCTGGTTAGATGCCGGATGGAATACCGGAGCTGCAGACTGGGAAAAGGGTAAAAGTTGGGCTAACACAGTTGGTAACTGGACGGTAGATACAACACGCTTTCCTCGTGGATTAAAGCCTATCTCGGAAGAAGCACATAAGCTAGGAGCAAAATTTATGGTGTGGTTCGAACCCGAACGAGTAATCAGAGGTACACAATGGGCTGTAGAGCACCCCGAATGGATGCTGGATATCCCCGAACATAACGATGATACTTATCTCATGTTTGATCTCGGAAACACTGAAGCTTGCGACTGGCTGTGTAAATATATCGGAGACATGATAGAAGAAAACGGAGTAGATCATTATCGTCAGGATTTTAATATGCATCCCGATATTTATTGGGCTGCGAACGAAGAAGAAGGACGAGTAGGAATGAAAGAAATACGCCACATCGAAAATTTGTATAAATTTTGGGATTATCTGCTCAAGCGTTTCCCTAATTTGTTTATAGATAATTGTGCCAGTGGAGGAAAACGAATCGATATGGAAACGATCCCAAGAAGTGCACCTCTATGGCGAAGCGATTACTATCATTATGATGATCCTGATGGCTATCAATGTCATACTTATGGATTGAACTTTTTCCTTCCTCTGCATGGTACTGGAATTTTACAGACCGACCCGTATGCGTTCCGTTCAAGTATGAGTACCTGTTTGACCTGCAACTGGAAAATAACAGACAAAAGTTTTTCGATATATGAAATGCAAGCCCGATTAAATGAATTTCAAGATATCCGCCCATATTACTACGAGGATTATTATCCATTGACGGGGATAGACGATACAACTCTCGATAATATTTGGCTTGCATATCAACTCAACCGACCTTCTGATAACAGCGGAGTTGTAGTTGCTTTCCGTCGAAAGGCTTGCGAGAAAAACACTATTGAAGTGAAACTCTCCGGCATCAAACCCGAAAGGAAATATAAAGTAACAGATCTGGACAAAAACGAATCCGTTATTATGTCGGGAAGAGAGCTTGCCGATAGATTTGTCTTGACTTTGGATAAGCCAAATCAATCGCTGTTGATAAAATACAATGCAGTGGAGTAGGGCAGATATATGAAAAGCAGAATACTTTATCTATAATAATACTAGAATATCTTTTAACTGATAGTATAGAAAAAGTGACAGAAATAAAAAGTGTAAAAAGGTGTTACTTTTGTCACCTTTTATCAATGATGTTTTGATAATCAATAAATTGATAAAAATATATAATGAAAAAAAACATAGTTTATCTAATCTTACTGTTATTGGGATCTTTGTCTGTCGCAGGGCAGTCGACGGTACAAATAACAGGTAATAAAAATGATATAGGCAAATGGATTTCCGCTAATTTCAGAAAGGGAGTTACTCCTCCATTTTCGTTTGTATATGGCGGAAAACATTCGGGCACATTCATTAAGAATTGGAGCTATAGTGTGAAAAATATTACGGAAAGTGATCCTTCTGTTATTAAGCGTATCTATTCTTACAAAGACCCGGTGTCGGGACTCACTGTAGAATGCGAAGTAAAAGGCTTCAATGCTTATAACGCCGTAGAATGGGTGCTTCGTTTTGTGAATACAGGAAATAAGAATACTCCCGAGATCTCATCGGTGAATGCCTCTGATATTACATTCACATACCAAGAGGGCGGAGACTTGAAAATGCATTACGCGGATGGTAGCCATGTATCAAAAGAAGACTTTCATCAAAGGCTAAAAGTGATGCAGCCTCACGACAGTCTGTATATGGAGCCATACGGAGGGCGTTCTTCTCAGAATGCTTTTCCGTTCTTTAATATGCAAGCACCCAAAGGGCAGGGAGGCGTATTGGCAGCCATAGGATGGACTGGAACATGGTTTGCCAAAGTAAAGGCAGAGACGAGCAAAAGTACAAATCTAAAATCGGGTATGGTAAATCTTAAAACATACCTTTATCCAAAAGAGAGTATCCGCACACCAAAAGTATGCTTATTGTTTTGGAACGGTGAGAACCGCTTTGTAGGACACAACGCCTTTCGGAGACTTGTTCTCGAACATTATACATGGAAACAGAATGGTAAGCCTACGGTATATCCCGTATCTACCAGCTTCAATTACGGAGATCCTGCTCCATGTAATGAATATACATGTATGACAGAGGATTATGCTATCGCTCTTATCAAGCGCTATGCACAATATAAACTGGTACCGGATGTTTTCTGGCTTGATGCAGGGTGGTATATTAAAGCTGCAGATGTTGCCGGTAAAAAGAACTGGGCTAACACTGTCGGTAACTGGACTATCGATCCTGAAAGATTTCCTCGTGGATTTCGTCCTATAGCGGATGAGGTACACAAACAAGGGGCTAAATTTATGGTATGGTTTGAACCTGAACGTGTGATGAAGAATTCGGATTGGGCGAATCAATACCCGCAATGGATGCTCGATGCAAAAGGATCAGTGAAACAAGAAGAATGGCAGAAAGATGGTGATCATGATGCTGTACTTTTCAATCTGGGAAATGCGGAAGCTTGCAAATGGCTTGGAAAATTTATAGGTGATTTTATGGAAACGAACGGAATAGATTATTATCGTCAGGATTTTAATATCGAACCGGCCGGCTTCTGGTATAATAATGATGAGGAAGGACGACATGGTATTTGCGAGATACGCTACATCGAGGGTCTTTATAAATTCTGGGAATATTTATTGAATAGGTTCCCGAATACAATAATTGATAATTGTGCAAGTGGCGGACGTCGTATCGACTTGGAAAGTATATCCAGAAGTGCCGCATTGTGGCGTACAGACTATAATTATGGCGAACCTAACGGATCTCAAAGCCATACTTACGGTCTCGAACTCTATTTACCTCTACATGGTACAGGTATTCAGCAGGCTGATTCCTATACCTTCCGCTCAGGATTGGGGACATCTGTTATTTATAACTGGAAAGTAACAGAAGGAAACTACAATGTTGTTGATATGCGCAACAAACAGGCTGAGTTTAACGAAGTACGTCCTTACTTTTATGAAGATTATTATCCTCTAAGCGGATCGAGTGATGTGGATATTACAGCCGATAATATATGGATGGTATACCAATTATATCGCCCGTCCGATGATAGCGGTTATATCGTTGGATTTCGTAGAGCTAATTCTCCCGACCAAACTTATCAAGTAAAGTTGCAAGGATTAAAGTTGGATAGAGAATATACGTTAACAAATAAAGATACAGGAGCTACCCTTGTCAAAAAGGGAAGTGAACTTGCCAAAGGGTTTGAAATTACTTTGGATCAACCTCGCTCCAGCCTTTTAATGAAGATTGAAATAAAGCCTTAATATTTATTGCAAAAGATAGTACCGGAATAATTGTTATTTGATGATGATTCATGATGGTACTATCTTCTTATTTCTAATTAAAGAATACTATTATGAATAAGAAGTTCTCTCCAATATGTAAAATGCTATTAATCTCTTTATTACCCTTTTTTTTCTTATCTAATACTTATTGTTCAAAGTCAATTAAACCTGATATAGAGAAAGAAGAGAAAAGGAAAACAATTGAGCTTACTCTGCTACAGCTTAATATTTGGGTAGAATGTACCAAAGTGCCCAATGCGGTTCAGGGATTAATAGATCAGATAGCAGGATTGAAGCCCGATGTCGCCACATTCTGTGAATTGTATAAAGGGGAGGGAGATGATCCCGTTATGCCTCAATTGATAGACGCGTTAAAAAAACAAGGGCTTAATTATTACAGTGCACGTATAGATGGTAGAGCTATTATATGCAAATATCCGATTGTTGAACAGCAGCGGATCAACAAATGGCAGTTTAAGGCTGTGCTGAGTGTAGAAGGTAAACGTGTTGCGGTTTATCCCGCCCATTCCGAGTATAGATACTATACTTGCTACTATCCGAGAGGTTATAACGATGGCAGTAAAGACTGGAATAAATTAAACTCGCCTATTACTGATGTGGCTACAATATTGAAAGTATGTAAACTTTCGGGACGTATAGAGTCAGCTCAAGAGTTTATAAATGATGCCAAAGCCGAAATAAGCAAAGGAGCATTGGTTGTTTATGCCGGAGATTTCAATGAACCGTCTCATCTCGATTGGCAAGCCGAAACAGCTAATTTATTCGATCATAATGGATGCGTGGTAAATTGGGGTGTATCGTCTTTATTATATGAGAATGGATTTAGAGATGCATACCGTGAGACATATCCCGATGTAGTAAAATACCCTGGATTTACATTTCCGGCTAACAATAAAGATGTTGCCCCGAATGCTATTACTTGGACTCCAGATGCAGATGAGCGAGAACGTATTGATTTTGTATACTATTATCCGGATAAGCGGTTGACGGTAAAAGGAGCAGCGTTATTTGGACCAAAAGGCTATATAGTAAGGGGAAAGAGAAATGAGGATAAAACAAAAGATCGGGTTATTAAACCATTTAAAGATGTTTGGCCGACTGACCACAAAGGTGTTTTTATTACTTTCGAAATAAATAGGCTTTAAGATTTATACACAGTCTAATACCTATTAAGTGTTTTTTTCCACATAAGAGAAAAAGATAATCCAGAAGAACATGGATTTGAGTATGTGCGCTTTTATCTTCTTCAGGGCTACCGAAATATGTTTTTCCACCATCTTTAGAGATATACCTTCTTGCTCTGCAATTTGAGTGTAGCTCATACGGCTATAGCGACTGAGTTTAAATACAGTCTTGCATTTTGGACTTAGACTTTCAATGGCTGTTTCTATACTTTTTTCAAATTCAGTTCTGTCCACGCAATCGTATGCTTCATCCAGTTCTTTTTCTTCAGATATCCATTTGGCGAGCAACTCTTCGTGAAGTTTTATATCTCTAAAGTAGTTTAATATACGGTTACGGGCAGCGGTATAAAGATATGCTTTTATATCGTCTATCTGTAGCAATTCTCTATTTACCCATAAGCTACAAAATACATCTTGGGCAATGTCTTTGATAACATGCTCATCTTTAGTATAAAGATTTAGGAAATAACATACTGGTTCATAATATGTGTTGAATATTTCCTCAAACTCAGACTCTATATAACTACGCATATCTTATATTCTTATTTGTAGAAGGAGTCACTATTCTTTCTGATAAATACGTACATAGTCAATATCGAAGTAATGCGGAAACAACGTATCGTCTACACCTTTTATACCACCTAATCCTCCGCCTATGGCAAGGTTAAGCAATAAGTGAAATGGTTGATCGAAAGGCCATGCGTCTATTCCCTCTTGTTTGTCGAATGTAAAATAATGAATTCCATCGATATACGATCTGATCTGATACTCGTTCCATTCCATAGTATAAACATGAAACCTATCGGTAACTAGTGGAGCGTGAATTGATTTTCCTACCTGTGTACCTTTCGTATGGTTATATGTTTCGGTATGAACTGTAGAAAACACACTGTCTGGTGAAAACCCTACATGTTCCATAATGTCTATTTCACCACATCTGGGCCAACCGCCGTATTTACTCTCTGTAGGGAGCATCCATATTGCAGGCCAAGTTCCTCTGCCTGTCGGTAGTTTTGCACTTACTTCTACCTTTCCATATAGCCAATCTCCTTTCCCTTTTGTTCTTAGTCTTGCAGAAGTATATTGTTTACCATTAGACTCTTCTTTCAGGGCAGTGATTCTTAATATACCGTTACACACACGAGCATTGTTTATATTTTTGTCGGTATACCATTGTAGCTCATTGTTTCCCCAGCCATACGAGTTGCCATGTGTATCGAAACTCCATTTTGTAGAGTCAGGTAGACCCGTATATTCAAACTCATCGGACCAAACTAATTTCCAATCATCGTTTTGTGAGAATAACGATTTAGGTAAAATAAATAAAATCAAGGCGATTAAGATTATTCCTTTTTGGATATTATGGTTCATTGTCTTTAATTTTTTAGTTATACTTCCTTTCTCCACTATAAGATTTTTTACTCGTCGTACTAAATCCTTTTTTTAGCGAATATATGTATCTCTATGGTTTCCTTTATCACAATCTTCTTTAGCCTCGTTTGATAACTATAAGAAAACCATAGAGCACATAATAATTATAGATGAAGATACAAAAACAAGCCGAATAATTGATAAAATTTATAACAATTGCATATTATTTAAGCAACCACATCAATTTATTTATTTCGTCATAGCTTTCGTACTGTTTATCTAGTGCTATTTTTAAATTATCACGATTGTAATTTGTTTCTGAACTCGGATACAACCAACGCATAGGTAATCCATTTTTATTATTCTCATTCAAACTTGTTTCAGGATTGATAGGAAAGTCAGGGTAGTTGTTACGCCTGTATTCAAAGAAACTACTTTGAGCTTCTTGCATAAAGTTAAGAATGTAGCGTTGCATCCATATCTGTTTCAATTGCTCGTTGGTAGATGTTTTGAATGCTGCATCACCAGTAAAGTAATTGTCAATGTAACTCTGAGTAACGGCTTTACCGTGGGCATATTCAGCCTTTGTAGCCATAATGGATGCAAGAGCCGATTTTACGCCGCTTTCGTAATAAGATTTTGCATCACCAGTTGTTATCCAGCCTCTTACTCTTGCTTCCGCAATGATTAGTTGTTGCTCGGCATAAGTTAATACCATGCGTGGTTCGCAAGCATCTTCTTTCAAATAGCGCTTGTTTAATAACGAATATTTATTTGCGCTATGACCGGCATTCATTGCAGAATAATCCATTGAAACATCAACGCCGATATAGGCTTCTTCGTCCGACTCTGTTTTACCTGCAGCAATAGCTGCCCCTGCAGGTTCTGCAAAGTAGAATAATCTTCTGTCTCCTAGTAATTTCAGATTATCGACAAGTAAAGAACTGATAATTGTTTTGCTGGTAAACAAATCATTGGTGCTTGATAGAGGGTGTCTGTTTAGACTTGAATAGTTAAGCCCGAAAAATCCTGTTGAGGCTTCCAGTAGGTTGCCACTATTAACGATCTCCGCAAAACGCTTCTTTACTTCCAGAGAGGCAATATCTTCTTTTTTGCTCAATGTTATTAATACTTTCAGTGCAAGTGCATTTGAAGCCCTGCGCCATTTCGCCGGATCACCATTATACGGAGTAGGGTCACCATCGAAGTTTGTTCCGTTCGCAAAGAACTGATCTGCCTCTTTCAACTCGTTTAAAATACCTTTGAATACATCTTCTTGTGTGTCATAGCTTGGCTTGTAAACACCAGATGCACCTTTATTCGATTCACTATACGGTATATCCCCTAATTCCATTGTTAGTTTGAAAAAGGCAGCGGCGCGAACAAACTTTGCCACACCTTTGTATGAGTTCTCCATCGGACTACCTTGCGCATAGCCTAGCATTTTATCTATGTTAGGAAGTACTGTCAGTATTTCGAAGCTGCTACTTCCTATTGTGTTGTATTGCGTACTCATTTGTCCTTCGTTAGCATAGCCTACATATTTGGATAATGCGTTATCCGAGATCATTACCTTTGCATCCCTTCCATCAAATCGGGCTACACGTAACACTACATTTGTGCATAGCAAAGATGCGCTAACCTGAGATGTAGAATCGGGATTTGTATTTAAATCGTCGAAATTGCTACATCCTATAAATATTGATAAAAGAAGGATGCTTGCTATAATCGTGAATTTATTTATGGTTTTCATTTCGTTTCAGTTTAAAGTTTTAAAAATCTATTTTCACATTAAATCCAATATAACGCTGAGACGGGTCGCTGAAGTTATCTGTACCTCCGTCAGGGTCAGAGTATTTAAAATCTTTAGCCCACAATAACATATTTTGCCCTACAGCCGATACTGCAATATCTTTAGCTCTAAGTTTAGCCGATAGTGTTTTCGGAAGGCTATAAGTCAGAGCTATTTCTCGTATTTTGAAGAATGTGGTGCTGTAAGCATCCAGCGATGAAGGAGAACCTCCCCATGCTGTTCCTTTATGTAGGTTTTCGATATATGTTTTGTAAGTAACAGGCACATCGTTAGGAGCATATTCGCGTGTGTCGCTTGTAATGTTTCCGTATGTATCGTAAGTTGCTTTTCCTGATATTACTTTTACTCCTTTCCCTGTATAGTTTTTCGTTCCGGGTTGGGTTGCATCCAGATAACGTTCAGGAACTACAGAGTTAGGATGTGATCCGGCACGCCACATATACATTTCGGTAGTTGTTTGAGCAATACCACCTACACGTCCGTCCATCGTCATTCTAAAATGCCAATTTTTGTACCTTACACTAGTGTTCATACCCCAAATCCAATCAGGATCGTAATTTCCGTACTTAGAGTCGTATGCCGAATAAAGTGGTAGCCCATTACTGTGTATAATATTACCTTGCGGATCTTTTTGATACTCTCTGATTATATAATGATCTACCCTCTCTCCAACTTTTACCCAAGGTTTATCTTGCGAAAATGTTTCATCTAGCTTGGTATAATAGCGGGCATATTTCGACCAATTCAGAGTTACATCCCATTCCCAATCTTTTGTCTTGATCGGTGTTACAGTAGCTGTAATTTCAAAACCTCTACGTGTGATTTCTTCTCCTGAGTTGATGTAATTGCTTTTATAACCGGAGGCCGGACTTATAGGTGCTTGTACTATAAAGTCGTACATGCGTTTATTATAATATGCGATATCAAGCGAAGCTCTACCTTTGAAAAAATTGAGGGCTGTACCTACTTCGAATGTTGATGTAGACTCTGCTCTTACATTTGTACCTCTGATAGATGTAGGATATGTAGCCGAACTTAGATTTCCCCAAGCATTTTGCGTGATCGAATAGTCTGAATTAATATCATATATATTAGCGGGCTTTTTGGAAGTTGTCCATGATCCGCGAAGCTTCCAGAATGATAGCCAATTCATTTCCGGTAGAAGCTCAGAAGCAATAAAGCTACCTGCTACCGATGGATAGAAATAAGAACGTTCTGATTTTGAAAGGGTAGAACTCCAATCGTTACGCATAGTTGCTTCTATATATGCCATGCTTCGCCACGATGCACCCACACGACCGAATACACTGTTTACTTGTTTCTTATACAATCTTGAACTGGTAAGTACCGAATTAATAGATGCCTTCAATGAGTAGAATCCCGGTATTGAGAGTCCGCTTTGTGTGCGAGCCTCCATTCCTTCGTCTTGGTTGTAGAAAATAGAACCTCCTACAAATCCGTCGAACCTGAAATCTTTATATGCTTTGTCTGCCGCTAAGATAAGGTCGTTATTGATGCTGTAACCTCTGCCTACACCCATATTAAATGAACCTTTTGCTGATTCCCCCCATATTTGTGTACCATCTTTTATTACGGTTGATGTACCTCCTCCTGTGAATGAACCTTTGGATATACGTACGTCCTGACGGTCACTATAACTGTCGAATCCTGTCCGTAATGTAGCTTTCAACCAAGGAGTAATATCGTAGTTGAGGGAAAGTGTTCCGTTAAAAATATCTCTGTTTAATGTATGCAATCTCTCGTATCTGTCGAAGTATGGATTGTTATTTGCACTTTCATAACTACTATTTTGCTTCTCGTTTTTTATTAGCCAGTAGTCTTTATAGTCTCTGATATCGTAGTCTGGAGCCGACCATACCAATAGACTGTACATAGGATCATATCCGGCATATCCATTGAATCCTAGATTGGGAGAAGTTTGTTTGTTGAAGCCTAAGCTCGAAGACAATGTAAATTTATCGACTTTCATTTCTCCTCCAAGGCTATAGGTATATTTATTGAATAAAGAGTTCGGATATTGACCTTTATTTTGTACCCATGTGGCAGATGCACGTAAACTGCTATTTTTAGTTTGCTGTACAACATTTATATTGTTGTTTAGTATATATCCCTGCACGAGGAAGTTTTTAAAGTTGTCTTTTCCTCTAGCAGTGTATGGCATTGGCTTCATTGTTTTTGAAATAGGGTCCCATTGTACTACTTCTTGCCCCTCCATCGGTACGCCCCACGAACCATCACCTGTACGTGCATAGGCATTCGTTGCTGTATTCACGACACGTCCGTAAGTTGATTGCATTTCGGGTATGGCAAGATAACCTGCCGTAAACATTGTTCCACTATTTATAGAAACGGATAAGCCTTGTCTTTCCGAACCTTTCTTTGTCGTAATCATGATGGCTCCTCCATCACCTTTAGATCCATAAAGGGCAGAAGCGGTAGAGCCTTTTAATATGTTCATAGATTCGATATCGTCTGCAGGTAAATCGCGCAACGTCATATTTGTATAAGGTACTCCATCTATAACAATTAAAGGGTTTTCTCCACGAAGGGTTATTTCGGGTGCAGCTCCAAATTCTGTACTGTTCAGTACATTTAATCCGGCCACTCTACCTGTAAGCGATGTTCCAACATCTAACGGACGTACAGTCTGCAAGGCTTGTCCCTTTACTCCTTGTACAGCGTACCCAAGAGCCTTTTCTTCACGTTTGATGCCCAATGCAGTAACTACAACTTCCGATAGCACTTTTTCGTCTTCAGTTAGAATAATGTCAAATACCGATTTGGCTCCCACTGTTACGGCATATGTTTGAAAGCCGATGGATGTAATATTAATTTTTGAACCTTCATTTACCGATAGTTCAAATTTACCGTTGACGTCGGTGATTGTGCCGTTTGTTGTTCCCACTTCTTTTATAGTGGCTCCAATAATAGGTTCATTGTTTGAATCTAATACGACTCCAGATATTTTCTTTTGAACGGTTTGTTGATGAACGGTAATAGGTTTCAAAACTATTTGGTTACCTTTTATTTCGTAGCCAACACTTTTGTTCTTAAAAACTTCTGTCAATACTTCCTGAATCGATGCGTTTTCGACATTCAGGATTACTTTTTGCTTATCGTCCAAATCACTGTTGCTGTATATAAACGAATAGCCGTACTTTTTCTGGATATCACTAAATAGCTCTTTAATGGAGATATTTTTTACACTGATATTAATTGGTTTTTGAGCTAGAATTGCTGAGTGCGCCATTAGACACAAAATGAGTGTAAATAGCAATTTTCTGATTATTGTTTTCATGGTATTAAATAAAATGTTAGTAACTATTTCCCTTTTATTTTTACTGAGTTGTCATATATTTCATATTCTATTGGTGTTATTTTGTTAAATAGGTCGAGAAACTCTCGCAGCGATTCGGTATTCAAAAGGAATGTGTATCTTTTACTTTCATCTAATTGAGAGTAAGAGATATTAACTCCATACCATCGTTCGAGTTTCTTTATTGCAGTATATAGTGTCGCATTATGAATGAGCAATTTATTTGCAGTCCAAAGTTTTGCTTCCTCTGTATCTTCGTTTATTATTTCGTATTTCAGATTGTGTTTATTTATGTGTGCTCGTTGAGACGGTGACAGATTAAACATATGCTTGTCTTTTTTTGCATCCAGTACTTCTACTTCACCTTCGATAAGGGATATTTCGAAAAAATCATCACTTTCGTAATTGGAAACATTAAAGCTTGTACCCAGTACGCGGATTTTTACTTTGCCGATGTCTACGATAAAAGGCTTATTCTGATCGTGTGCAACATCGAAAAAAAGTTCTCCATGTGCTTCTATTGATCTATTTTTATCATTGTAGTCGCTAGCAAATGATAGCTTTGACTTAGAATTAAGCCATATCTTTGTCCCATCAGCAAGTATTGCTTGAGACTTTTCGCCCCATTGGGTACTTATATATGTAAAAGATTTGGGTTTGTAAGTATTATTAATCAAATATCCCGATATCGTGAGCAAAGACAATATTAACACAGCAGTAAGTGCCCACATAGTATACGGAATAGAATGTTTCTCTCTTATACCGGTGTCTTTTTCGAGATATTGTTTGTAATCTGTTTTATTACAGACTTGCTTCCATACCGCTTCTTTATTAGGAATAACATATGATGGATTATTTATGTAAATCCATTCTTTCTGTAAGTCAAGAAAGGTATTTAGGTTGTTGTCATCAGCAGCAAGCCAGTCTTCAATAAATCGCTTTTCTTGGATATTGCATTCATTTTTGCAATATTTGATTAATATTTCGTAAGGAATCTCCATCTTCTAATGCTTTATACAACTATGACACATACGTTGAAGAAAACCCTACCTTAGAATGGAAAATATTTTTTTGAATTGGCTATGGGGAGGTGTTTTTTATTGAGAAAATCAATTATTTTTATTCAAATATAAGGTTAGCCTCTTACCCGTTTTCTGCTTTTTTATGGTCAATATCCCGATTATTTTTTATATATTTACAAACCGGAATCATTTATACAAGCACAATAGCATCCTTTTAGCTGTACCAGTGTTTGCTCCGGATATGATTAGACAAATATCGTTGTGGCATATTTTATAAACAGATAAGATAAATTTTTGAGTCTTATCTAATTTAGCTTAATTATCATTTAAGCTTGTCTTTTTGCCTCTTAACTGATTGTAATTATTCAGCTAGCGACATTTATGTCTCTGCAAAATATATATTAAATGGCCTACGCTTAGATTATCAATAAGTGTAGCTTAAAAAACTTAACTATAATATGAATAAATCCCGAAATCAACTAAAAACGTTCACATTACACAATTATCAATCTATACCTCAAATAGCCAATATTCCAAAGGAGTTTGTTAAGGATATTGAAGTTGTAGGAAGAGTACTCCCATTCAAAACAAATAATTATGTAATAGATGAATTGATAGATTGGGATAATATCGACACTGATCCGATATTTACATTAAATTTTCCAAGAAAAGGAATGCTTGATAAAAAGCATTATGCGATAGTTGAAAAGCTACTAGATGACAATGTCGAAAAATCTATTATTGAAGATGAAATACACAAAATACGTCTTTCCTTAAACCCCAATCCTGCAGGACAGGAGCACAATGTCCCATCTTTAGGTGAAATAAAGCTGAAAGGTATCCAACACAAATATCCGGAAACTGTATTGTTTTTTCCCAGTCAGGGACAGACTTGCCATGCTTATTGTACATTTTGTTTTAGGTGGCCTCAATTCTCAGGGATGAGCGAATTGAAATTTGCAATGAAAGAAGTTGATCTGTTACTTAAGTATCTGCGAGTTCATAAAGAGGTTACAGATGTTTTGTTTACGGGTGGAGATCCAATGGTAATGAATGCTGCTATTCTGGGTAGTTACATCAAACCATTATTGACATCTGATTTTGATCATATCCGTTCTATCCGTATTGGTACAAAGTCATTAGCCTACTGGCCATATAGATACCTTACCGATTCTGATAGTGATGATATTATCCGGTTATTTGAAGAAATTAACAAATCAGGGAAGAACTTATCGATTCAAGCTCACTTTAATCATCCACGAGAGCTTTCTACCGATGCTGTTAAACAAGCGATTTTACGAATAAAGAATATCGGTGCACAGATACGGACGCAATCACCTCTACTAAAGCATATCAATGATAAGCCTGAAATATGGGCGCGGATGTGGCGTAATCAAGTTGATTTGGGCTGTATTCCTTATTATATGTTTATCGCACGAGATACAGGATCAAAGCAATACTTTGAACTTCCACTCGAAAGATGTTGGAATATCTTTCGCCGAGCATATCAGCAAGTGAGTGGTCTATGCCGGACGGTAAGGGGACCGAGTATGAGTGATCATGCCGGGAAGATACAGGTACTAGGTGTACAGGAAATTAAAGGAGAAAAGCTGTTCGTTCTTCGTTTTATTCAAGGACGTAATCCTAAATGGGTACATATCCCATTTTTTGCTGAATATGATTCTAAAGCAACTTGGTTTAATCAGCTTAAACCTGCATTCGGTGAAGACAAATTCTTCTTTGAAGAAGACCGTCATAAACTTATCGATACGGAACCATTTTTGTTTGAGTAATAAATAACGTTATAGAAAGATACAAATTTGATAGCTTAGGCCACCTTATGATGGCTTAAGCTATTCATGAATTCTATTATTTTACTCCTGTCACAGTAATGGAATAAATACCGACATTTCCTTTTTTATATTTTTCAATTGTCGATTCATCGAGATGTTCCTCTAAAACATCATCAGGAATGATTACCATTTTTGTCCTTTCAATTTTTATATTAGTAAAATTAGCTTTTTCAATCTCGCCTAAATAATCGTCTTTTTGTATGGCACTGGCTATACAGCCTGCATACATAGAAGCATTATCCGTAAACTCTTTTGGAAATAAACCATTCAGCACCACATCGGAAATACAGAAATGGCCTCCATGTTTCAATATCCGATATATTTCTTTAAATATCTTATCCTTTTCAGGTAACAAATTTAAAACACAATTACTTACTACAACATCTATAGAACTATCGGGTAGAGGCATATTTTCTATATCTCCCTCAATAAATTCGACATTGGTATATCTTCGCCTAGTTGCATTCTTTCGCGCTTTTTCTATCATTTGTGGAGAAAAGTCAATGCCGATTACTCTCCCTGTTTCTCCGACTTCTGCTCGGGCTATAAAACAGTCGTTGCCCGCACCCGAGCCTAAATCCAAAACGGTATTACCCTCTTTAATACCTGCATACTCAGTAGGTAATCCACAGCCTACTCCTAAGTCTGCATCTGCTTCATATCCATTAAGCCCACTGTAATCTTCGCTCATGATCGTAAAGACCTTTTTTGAAGGAGTAGCAGGACTCGTTCCACAACAGCAACCTGACTTTAGAGCATCGCTATTCAATGCTAGTTCGCTATATCTCTGCTTTACTAAAGCTTTCTTTTCTTCGTTTGAATTCATCTTAAAGTATTGTAGTTATTTTATTTGTAATATTTCTTCTTTAACCAAAAAGCAATGTTCACTAAAAGTATGAGTACAGGTACTTCAACCAATGGCCCTACTACTCCAGCAAAGGCTTGCCCGCTATGTAAGCCGAAGACTCCGATAGCAACTGCAATAGCCAATTCAAAATTATTGCCCGTAGCTGTAAATGCTATCGAAGCATTTTTATCGTAAGATGCTCCCATTAATTTTCCTGCAAAGAAGCTGAGGAAGAACATGACTACGAAATAGATCAATAACGGTATGGCTATACGTAACATATCCAACGGTATTTGTACGATCAGTTCCCCTTTGAGACTAAACATTAATACAATGGTAAATAGTAAGGCGATTAAAGTAATGGGAGAGATTGCCGGGATAAACTTTTCTTTATACCATTGTTCCCCTTTGATTTTAACTAATATCAAACGGCTTAGAATACCCATCAGAAAAGGAATTCCTAAATAAATAGCTACTGTTCCGGCAATTGTTTCTATGGATATATCAACAATTACACCTTCGAAGCCAAATAACTGTGGTAGCTTTGTTACAAATAACCAAGCATAAAAACTATAAAAGAATACCTGGAAGATACTGTTTAATGCAACCAATCCTGCACCATATTCGGTATTCCCTTCTGCCAGGTCGTTCCATACAAGCACCATTGCTATACACCGTGCAAGACCTATCAGAATAACCCCAACCATATATTCAGGATAATCGTGCAAAAAGAGAATGGCCAGTAAGAACATTAAGACAGGCCCGATAATCCAATTAAGGATTAAGGAAATAGATAATATTTTTACGCTAGAAAATACTTTCGGTAGTTGTTTATAATCCACTTTTGCCAATGGTGGGTACATCATCAGAATAAGACCGATTGCCAAAGGAATGTTTGTTGTACCGCTCGACATAGAATCTATGTAGCTGCTGAAAGTGGGTATAAAATAACCTAATCCTATACCGATAGCTATCGCAAGGAAAATCCAAAGCGTTAAGTTTTTATCTAAGAAATTCATCATCCTTTTACTCATGACCTTTTATCTTATCGGTGTATAATTTATAAAATATTTTTTTGATTTCATCCCGTACTCTGATATACTCGGATTGAATAAATTCAGGTGTTCCTATAGCTTCGGAGGGATCATCAAAACCAATAGGTAAGCGGTTCTTTACTTTTCCTAAGAATGTTGGGCAGCTTTCTTTTGCACCTCCGCAAACAGTAATCACATAATCCCACTCATCATTCATGTATTTGTCTACACTATCGGATGTATGATGTGAAATATCTACTCCTGCATCCTGCATGACTTCTATAGCCTTTGGGTTTACTTTTCCGCTAGCTTTTGTCCCTGCAGAATAAACAGACAATGAAGGATCAAATGATTGTAAAAAGCCATGTGCCATTTGACTGCGACAACTGTTGCCAGTGCAAAGTATGAGTATTTTCATATTTTATATTTATTAGAAGTTAATCCGTTCGTTGTTCGTGAAAACACGAATATTGCAAATAAATTTTTTACTTCGCATTACAATTATCTTCATTGCGAATCTCTATGAAAAATGTTGAAAATAAACCTTTCGCTTTGTTCCAATTCTCCTTATTGATACAATATTTCACAGTAGGTAATGTGATTGTACCTTGAATTAATCCTGCATCTTTTAGTTCGTTCAAATGCTGAGACAGCGTACTTTTGGCAATGGGTAAAACTTCTGACATATCACCATGATAGCAGCAAGATTGATTGGCTAGCATTTCAAGTATAGCAATGCGAATAGGATGTCCTAATGCTTTCGCAAAGCGTGCAAGTTGTTCTTGATCGGCAGTTAATTCTTTTTTTGACATTGAGTTAATGTTTTTTTTATGTTCGCAAATATACGAATAATATTTTAATTCGTATATTTACGAACAATTCTTTGATGCAAATATTAACTTAATTCAGTAATTTTTTAATTTTTGAGTTTTAGAACCCTAAGTCATTGCCAAAAATTGAAAAAATGATGTACCGGGCCATGTCCTTTCCCTATTTTGTATTCTGCTCCGGCTAGTATAGCTTTATTTATATATTCCTTCGCTTTTATTATAGCATCGTTGAGCGAGATACCATGAGCTAGATAAGCTGCTATGGCAGACGAGAAAGTACAGCCTGTACCATGTGTGTTTTGTGTTTTAATTCGCTTTGAACTCAGATGTATAATTTCATCTGTTTCAGCGTTATAAAAAACGTCTATTAACTCATCATTAGTTAGGTGTCCTGCTTTTAGAAGTACAGAAACAGATCTGTCAAAAGATAAATCTTTGATAACTAAAGGTAAATCCTCTTGTGTTTGGATTTTTTTTTCTAATATTATCTCCGCTTCGGGTATATTGGGTGTTATTACCCGCACAAAAGGAATAAGCTCATTTTTTAATGTTTGGATGGCTTCATCTTGCAGCAATTTATCGCCTGATGTAGCTACCATAACAGGGTCTAATACAATATTTTTTATATTGTAATGCGATAATGTTTCTTTTACGGTACGTATAAGTTCAGAAGAATGTAGCATCCCTATTTTTATAGCATCCGCACCAATATCGTCTAGTACAGATTTGATTTGTCCTGCTACAAATGGAACCGGAATAGGGTGTACACCTGTTACACCAATCGTATTTTCGTCTACTACCGCCACTATTGCTGTTGCTCCATAACATCCGCAAGCAGAAAACGTTTTAAGGTCTGCCTGAATGCCGGCTCCTCCACTAGGGTCGCTTCCTGCTATGGATAACACTCGCTTATATTGTTTTTTCATTTTCCTTTGCTGTTTAAATTATCCACTTTTCTTGTTTATATGCACTGTCCCAAAACATCCATTCCAGTTTGGAGCACATCACAAATGCCTCGGTCATAGCTTGTTTTTGTGATTCGGTACATTGTGCAGCAACCTCATCGCAAATAGCAATAGCTCTCGATACAGATTCTTCGAAACCATCTCCGCCATAAGTGTTTATCCAACTCTGATATGGATTATACCCTTCAGTTTGATTTTTTAATATATAATCTCCCACTTTCTTATAAATCCAAAAACAAGGTAAAACAGCAGCTAATGCTACTTCTATAGGAGCATGGGCTAATTGTTTATGTAGGAATGATGTATATAACAAACAGGTAGGAGATGCTTCACTCTTTTCATCTTTTATTTCTTGCAGAAAAGATTCATGCAATGCATTTTCTACATTTATACTGTCGCTGGCAAAATTGACAAAGGCAGTAGTATGTTCTGTTTTGTCCAGCTTTGAGGCTATGCCTATCAATATCTTCCCATATTCAGCGAGGTATAAGGCATCTTGTCTGATGTAGAATATAAATCGTTCTTTTGTTAACTTTCCGTTTATTAATTCTTTTATAAATGGTAACTCCAGTATCTTATCATAAACAGGTTTTGCGGAAACCCATGCTTCTTCACTCCACTTCATTTGATTCTTTATTTTTTGATTTAATTATAATTTCTAATAATTCCGATGCTCCTAGTCGGGGATTGTCAGCAGACATAATAGCCGATACGACGGAAACCCCATCTGCTCCGGCACGAATAATATCTTGTGTATTTGATTTATTAATTCCTCCTATACCCACACTCGGATGTTTCGATATTTGAGTTATATCATGTACTCCACTTAAGCCTAAAGCTTGTGCGGTATCGGTCTTGGTTAAAGTTCCGAAAACAGGGGATATACCAATATAATCTATGTCTAGTTTATTGGCTTCAATAGCATCCTGTATATTCTCTACCGATAGACCAATAATTTTATTTTTGCCTAAGATTTTACGTGCTATATGATATGGTATATCATTTTGACCGATATGCAGTCCTTCTGCATCGCAAGCTAGTGCAATATCCAATCTGTCGTTGATTATTAGAGGTACATTATACGGTTTCAGACATTTTTTTAATTTCAAGGCTTGGTCATAAAATTCTTTCGAAGAACATGTTTTTTCTCTTAATTGCACCATCGTTACACCTCCTTTTACAGATTCTTCCACAACATCGTCTAATGCTCTGCCGAGGGATAATGAACGGTCGGTAACCAAATATAGGGTTAGATCAAAGTCTTTCATAGCCTGATGTTTTTTCTTACCATTTCTTCATTGATATTGAATAATGTATCGAGAAAGTTTACTTGTAAGCTTCCATTCCCTTGCGAGTGTGCAGCGGCAACTTCTCCACATATTCCCATCACCAACATCCCATGTGTGGCAGCTTCGAGCAGATTTTTATTTACTGCTGCAAAAGCTGCAACCACGGCTGTAGCTGTGCATCCCATTCCTGTGACTTTCGCCATCATTGGATTACCGTTTTTTACAGTTTCAACAGTTATGCCATCGGTTATATAATCAGTTTCGCCGCTGATTACAACTATTGCTTTTGTTTTATAAGCCAATGTTTTAGCCGAGTCTAATGCCGAGTCAGAAGCATTTGTGCTATCTACGCCTTTCGTCTGAGCCTGAGTATCAGACAAGGCTATTATTTCCGAAGCATTACCGCGTATAATCGACGGTTTACATTCTTCTATCAATTGTTTACATACCTTCGAGCGGTATGATGTTGCTCCGGCTCCAACCGGATCGAAGACAATTGGGGTAGATTTATTTAACGCTGTCTTCCCGGCTATAAGCATAGCCTCTACCCATAGAGCCTCTAATGTGCCGATATTGACAACCAATGATGAGGCTATATTTGTCATCTCTGCTACTTCGTCCACAGAATGTGCCATTACAGGAGATGCACCTATAGCCAGTAAGGCATTGGCAGTATTGTTCATTACTACATAATTTGTTATATTATGTATAAGCGGTGATTGTTTTCGGATCAGATCCAGATCTCGTATAAGAGATTCGATATTTATCATAATTATTTATTTTATGTATAGATATTTTTTATTTTTTACAATAAAAAAAGCCGCTTCATATCTATGAAACGGCTTGATTAATACTCTATATATAGTATTATTAATATCTTCTATTCATTCCGTTTCCCTACGACGCCAATTACAGCATATCAGGTTCAAGGGTTTAATCTCAGCTCTTATAAAAAGAACACCCCTAACAGAGATAAAACAAATTTACATATAAATATTGACAATAAAGGATATTCTTGCGACTCATTATGAACTAATCTTTATTTATTTGTTATTTAATGTTATTTATTTAATATTTTCTAATTATTTCTTTTAGAATTATTTTCTTGTGGAAATTATTTATTATCTTTGTAGCATTATAATATAAGAATAACTAGATATGCAAATTATAAAAAACAATTGGACATACCTTTTAGGTGCTCTCATCGGAGCAGTAGGCGGATATATGTACTGGAGGTATATCGGTTGTAGTACCGGTACTTGTCCCATAACTTCATCACCTACTATCAGTACTCTATACGGAGTATTGTTGGGAGGTTTATTCGGAGGAATATTTAAAAAGAATAAAGTAAAGAAACAGTAATAAAATAAATAATATGGCAGGATTTCTTAGCAGATTTTTTGGACTAGAGGACAAAGCTGACTTTAAGGCACTCTTAGAGAATGGTGCTATACTTTTAGATGTTCGTACAAAAGAAGAGTATAAACAAGGGGCGGCAATTAATTCAATCAATATTTCGTTAGATAGTTTAAGCAGTAATTTATCTAAACTGAAAAAAGATAAACCGATTATTGCTGTATGTGCGAGTGGCATGCGTAGCCGCAGTGCCGTAACACTTCTAAGAAATAAAGGTTTTCAGGAAGTATATAATGGTGGAAGTTGGTTTAATTTTAAATGAATAAGAAAATGAATCGCATATTGAAGAATTGGGATTTTGCACGGATCGTTCGTTTGCTATTAGGAATACTTATGGCTATCTATTCTATGATTTCGCAAAATTATATATTTCTGGTTTTTGGAGGATGGCTGCTTTTCCAGGCAATTATGAACATTTCCTGTTGTGGTTCCGGAGAATGCTATACAGATACTAAGCACAAAGAAAATATTTATGGAGATCAGATAAAAAAATATAAACCCGATTAATATGAAGTATACAGTATTATTCTCACTCGTGGCATTATTGCTTATTTCTTGTAATAACAAGGCAGAAACAAAAAATCAAATAGAAGAAACAATTAAAAAAGAAAATAAAATGACAACAATACATTTAACAAAAGCTGAATTCTTATCAAAAGTTGCTAATTTTGAAACAAATCCTACTGAATGGAAATATTTGGGGGATAAGCCGGCATTGATCGATTTCTATGCTGACTGGTGTGGCCCTTGTAAGGCTATAGCTCCGGTGTTGGAAGAATTGGCTGCAGAATACGGAGATCGTATATATATTTATAAGATAAATACGGAAACAGAGCCAGAACTTTCTGCTGTCTTCGGAATAAGAAGTATACCATCTTTACTGTTTGTTCCGATGAATGCACAACCTCAGATGGCTGCAGGAGCATTACCCAAGCAGCAATTAAAGGAAGCTATTGATAATCTTTTATTAAAAGAATGACAGTAAATATAAACTTATACTAAAATGGCAGACAATATAAATAATTCGCAAGTAAAAACATTATGTCAGATCAGGGATGTGTATCGGGCGATTTATGACTTTGAACTAAACTTTCAACAATTATATGATCTTGGACTGAATGAAGGAATGCTACTCTGTTCGTTAAATACTCAAAAATATTCATCAAATGAATTGGCGAGCGTATTGGGGCTGAGTAATTCAAATACATCGAAAGTGATAAAGTCGGTCGAGAAGAAAGGTCTTATCCGACGTATTGTCGGCAAGGAAGATAAGCGCCAGATGTATTTTATGTTGACTGATTTGGGTAAGAAAAAGCTTGAATCGATAAAATGTGCTGAGTTTGATATTCCCGAAACGCTTGGATCTATTATAAAACGATAGGATTGTGATCTTGTGATTAGGTGTTTTCCTTTTTTCTACTATAAAACACGTCGTAAATACACAACAAAATAGCTGCATATTAGTAAGTTAGATTTTTTAGTTAAAATCTAACTTCTATGTATTTTTATGGGTTAGACAAATTTTATTATCTTTGTAAGAATCTTGGATACATTGAGAACAACCTTGTTTTTCTCCTCTTTAAAATCTACTTATTCGGTAGATATCTTATTTATACGGAGTTAATCCGAAATATAGCCAATATATAATTCAGTTTCCTTAAAAGAATTTAAGTTCGTCTTTTTGGCTTCATATGATAATTAATCTGAGGATAATAAAATTTTTATAGGTTCATTACATCCTTCTGTGTTCGAGAGAATTATTCTATTTTTAATAATCGGATCGCCCTGCCCGATATAAAATATGTATTATGAAGTTGATTATTATATCTAATAGATTACCACTAAAAGTGGTGGAAGAGGAAAATGAGTACAAGGTCGTTCCTAGCTCGGGAGGCCTTTCAACCGGACTGAACTCATTAGAGATAAATATGGAAACGCATTGGGTTGGTTGGACAGGAATGTATCTTGAAGATGTTGATGAGCAGCAGAAAATAGACAAACAACTAGCTGATCTGAACTTTCATTCGGTAAATCTTACTCCTTCACAAATAGAAAATTATTATGAAGGATATAGCAACAGTGTAATTTGGCCGCTTTCTCATTACTTTTTCAGCAATGTAAGGTACAATAATTGCTACTGGACTGTATATAAGGAAGTGAATGTTTTATTCTGTGAAAAAGCGATGGAGATCATAGAACCTGATGATATTGTTTGGATCCAGGACTATCAATTGATGCTTTTACCCCGAATGATAAGAGACAGAATGCCTGAAGTAAGTATTGGTTACTTTCATCATATACCATTCCCTTCTTATGAATTATTTAGGTGCTTACCCGAAAGAAGTGATATTTTAAACGGTCTGCTGGGCGCCGACCTTGTTGCTTTTCATACGCATGGATATATGAGACATTTTATTAGTGCTGTTTATAGGGTACTAAAATTAGATTGCAATCTCGATGAAATCCATTTAGATGGCAGAATCGTAGATGTGGATGCTTTTCCAATGGGAATAAACTATGATATGTATCACAATGCTTTATTAAATCCTCATATAAAGAAACAAGCAGAGAAACTACGTGGTGAGTTTGGCAACAGTAAGCTTATATTATCTGTAGATAGGTTGGATTATAGCAAAGGGATTCTTATGCGTTTAAGGTGTTTTGAAGACTTCTTAGCAAACCAACCGCAATATAGAGGAAAGGTTAGTCTCATTATGATTGTAGCACCATCAAGAGACAATGTTGATATTTATGCAAAGCTGAAAGAAGATATAGACCAGAAGGTAGGAGCCATCAATGGTAAATATGCTACAGCAGGATGGCAACCAATCAATTATTTTTATAGGTCATTCGTCTTCGAAGAGATAACAGCTTTGTATCATATATCGGATATATGTTTAGTCAACCCTTTTAGGGATGGAATGAACCTTGTTGCAAAAGAGTATATTGCAACAAAACGAGATGGGAAAGGGGTACTCATCTTAAGTGAAATGGCCGGAGCATCTATTGAGTTATCTGATGCGCTGATAGTGAATCCAACTAATATAAAGGATTTAGAGAATGCTCTTCTTATAGCATTGGAAATGCCGGAAGAGGAGCAAAAAGCAGCTATATCAAATATGCAAGAGATTATTTCTTCTCAACATGTTGGGCAATGGGCTAAAGATTTTATAGATGAATTGTTTTCAGTAAAAAAGAAAAATAAAGAATTACAAAAAAAAATAATCGTACGAAAAAACTTCAATGAAATAAAAGATGCATACCAAAAAGCTCAAAAACGTCTGATTATTTTAGACTACGATGGCACATTAGTCTCATTTCATCGCAATCCGATGAAAGCATCACCAACGACTGAAGTTATTGATCTTTTGAAAAAAATGTGTGCTGATAGCCATAATAGAATGATAATAAGTAGTGGTAGAGATAAACAGACTCTTGAAGATTGGTTAGGACATTTGCCATTAGATATGGCAGCCGAACATGGTATGTTTTACAAAGAGAATGGTATATGGAAAAGCAAAGGGCAGAAAATTGAATGGGATCAAGAGATAATAGACATAATCAAACATACAGTAAAAAAGACTCCTCGGTCGAAACTTGAAATAAAAGAAACAGCCTTGGTCTTTCATTACCGGGATGTTGATGTCTGGTTGGCCGAACTGCGTGTAACACAGCTGATAAATGCTTTAATAAATCCAGCATCAAGACAAAACTTGCAGATAATGAAAGGAAATAAAATTGTAGAGATTAAGTCAGGCGAATTTAATAAAGGCTCAGAAGCTTTAAGGCTAATCAATCAAAGTGAATACGATTTTGTGATGGCCATAGGAGACGATACAACTGATGAAGAAATGTTTATGGCATTACCCGATACGGCTATAACGATAAAAGTAGGAGACCCATCAAATGCAGCGCGGTATAATATTCCAAAACAAACTTTAAACATTGATTTCTTGAAAAAACTAATAAAATAATTTAATTGCTTATGGATAATCTAGATTACGGTGTAGTCGGAAATTGTAAAACTGCTGCTTTAATATCAAAAGAAGGAAGTATCGATTGGCTTTGTTTTCCGGTATTCGATTCTCCATCTGTATTTTCTAAATTATTAGATAAAGATAAAGGCGGGAGTTTTTCATTCATTGTTTCTGATAGTTATCGTATTACACAAAATTACTTTAAAGAAACAAATATACTTTGTACTCGCTTTGCTTCTGATGAGGGCGTATTTGAAGTACTCGATTTTATGCCGAGATACAAGACCCGTGGAGACGAGTATTATATCCCTTCCGAAATCTATCGTTATATAAGACTCATTGATGGTAAACCACGTTTTAGGATAAATTATACTCCTGTAATGAATTATGCCAGAGATTCGGTCATACACAAAAAGTTTGCCTACTTTATAAGAACATTCTCTTTAGTAGATGGAAATGATAATATCTATTTATATTCAAGTATTGATTTTGACACCATATTAAATCAAGAAGAAATTATTCTGGAGCAAGACCAGTACATGCTATTGTCGTATAGTCAAAAACTAGCGAATATAGATATCAACCGAGCCTATCTCGAATATCAGCGTACAAAGATTTACTGGTTGAATTGGAATAATCGTTCCCGAAAATTCATAGAATACAACGACTATATTTGTCGCAGTCTGTTGGCTCTTAAACTGATGTGTTATGAGTCATCCGGAGCTATTATGGCAGCTCTTACCACCAGTATTCCGGAAACAATAGGCGAAGTCCGTAACTGGGATTATCGATTCTGCTGGATTCGTGATGCATCGATGTCTATAGGAACTCTCATAGAACTTGGGCATCATTCAACAGCGAAGCGGTTTATGTCTTTTGTGAAGGATATATTGAAATCTAAATCAGATTCTTTACAAATTATGTATGGAATAGATGGCAGTCGTACGTTAAAAGAAGAGATGCTACCGCATTTGGCAGGATATGAAAATTCCCAACCGGTAAGAATTGGAAATGCCGCATATTTCCAAAAACAAAATGACACTTTTGGCTATCTGATGGATGTTATACATAGCTATTATTTCCGTTTTCCAGGGACATTGGGCGAGTTGGAAGAAATGTGGGAAGTTGTTAAATCGATCATCAGAACGGTTTATATTGTTTGGCGAAATCCTGATCAGAGTATATGGGAGTTTCGTAACATCGAAAAGAATTTTGTCTTCTCGAAGGTAATGTGTTGGGTAGCTCTTGACAGAGCAATAGAGATAGCCAAACTTTTAAATCAGACTGACTATGTATCAGCATGGCAAAAAGAAGCGATGGCTATAAAGGAAGATGTGATGCAGAATGGATGGAACGATCAGATTCAGAGTTTTACTCAAGCCTATGATAATACGCATATGGACTCATCATTGCTTTTGATGGAGCAGTATGGTTTTATAGATGCAAACGACGATCGCTATATAAAGACAGTAAAACGTATAAAAGAAGAATTATACCATAATGGATTAATGTATCGATATAAAGTCGATGATGATTTTGGTTTGCCGTCTTCTGCTTTTACTATCTGTACTTTTTGGCTAACTCGTGCATTGTTTATGATTGGTGAGAAAGGCGAAGCCCGGAAAATATTTGATCAGTTACTGGAATATTCGAATCATCTGGGGTTGTTTAGTGAAGATTTGGATTTCGAAACCAAACGTATGCTAGGTAACTTTCCTCAAGCATATTCTCATCTGGCGTTGATAGATACAGCTTTGCTATTCTCTGAAGAACGAAAATATATCAATTTTATTAAACCTTAAGACTGAATCAGTAGCCTTTTATAAGTAATATAATAGAGGCAACGGTAAATGATAACCGTTGCCTCTATTTTTATTTATATCTTTTTCCCGATAAAGCGTATTACCGAGGCTTTTCCATTATGCCCTATACCTTCAGCCAATTCTACTTCTACCTCTTCCAAGAAATCGATTTTTAAAGAATCAAAGATCGAGAGAATCTCTTCCTTCGAATACATCATTTCCACATGTGGAGGACCCCCCGCCAATGGATTTTTTTGTTGGTATTTTACATGCTCTTTACTGAATCCTTCGATAATAATATGCCCTCCAATTTTCAAAAAAGGCAATAATGATCTGTGATATTTTACTTTTAACTGTTCCGGTAGATGAACATATGTAAGAGCGACTGCATCATAAGAGTCTACAATATAATTTTCAGAGATGTCTTCGAAATCAATCACTTTGAATGAAATATTCACACTGTTTTTTTGAGCCAAACGCAAGGCTTTTTCTTTAGCTTGCTGGCTTTGGTCGAAAGCGTCTACACTCCATCCCCTTGTTGCTGCATATACACCATTTCGTCCCTCCCCATCAGCCGGAAGAAGAATTTTTCCTGTAGGAAGCTTATCGATGACTTGCTTGAAAAATAGATTCGGGGTTTCTCCGTAGCGGTATTTTTCAATATTATAACTTTCGTCCCATTTATTATTCATAGTCATTCATTTTTTGTTAATATGCACTGAAGAAATCCGGCTTTATCGTAAATCCTATTCTTACCTGATTTGTATATTTCTTGTAATTTAGCAACCCTTCTCCATATCCGGCATAATAATCCAAAGTTAAGTATTGATTTGAATTTTTGGATACTCTAAATGATAAAGATGTATGTAAATTAGGGTTTATAACCTTATCTCGAGGCATTATATTAAGGCTAAACCACCATAGATTTTCCTTATCTATATAATTGACCGAAAAAATGCCATATCCTTTGTAGCGCAATAAATCTTTATTATTACCACCATCTACATAGGGCAGATATATTTGAGCTTTAGCCGATAATCGCATATTGTAAAAGTATTTGGCTGATAGATTTATATAATTCCAACTCCGTGAGTCTTCTCCGGCTTTACCATTCGACTCATGTTCCAAAGAAATCATCATTGCCCCTTTCAGTTTATTGTCTTTTATAACATACCTGCCAAAGCCTATTCCCGGATTATAATTTGTATCGCGGAAAGGACTTGATTCGTCGTAAATATCCCAAAATGATTTCTGAGAATAAGTAATGTATAAGAATGAGTTGAAAGGAAGTACACTTCTAGTAACTCTGTGGCGAATGCTAAATTGAAAGAAAGCATCAGCAGTTTTGCGGGTTACCGATTTATTTAAAGGGATTCCGGTTACCATATAATTATCCTTATATACCGCAAAAGGTGTCTGCTTGTCGAGTACAGATCTTACAAGGTCTTCCGAAACTTCAATCGGTTTATGTCTCAATACATTTATCGACTGCATCTCATTCAGATAGTTATTCCGAAGTGAAATACTATCTACCTGTAAGATCGTATTTTCCTGTGAGTAGACGCTGGGAATGTGTATAATGAGGATAAACAATATGATTATTGTATAAAATATTGTTTTCATATCTAAAAAAGAGAGCAAAAGACGATTTCTGTATTCGGTTTTTGCTCTCTCATGTTTAATTAATCAATTTACCGTTTAATATTCAGTTTATCGAGCAGGATTTCCAACGGACAAAATTTAGTAAACGAAGACTGTATAAGATTCACTCCAACAAAAGCAGGTAACAACAGCCATCCGATAGAAACAAAATAAGCCAGAGAAATGCCTGTTAAAACCATTGTACCCGCTACTATCCGTATAATATATTCACGTTTCATAATCAAATCAGTTTAGAAAAATTCTCTACATCAAGGACAAAAGCATGTACAGGGAAAGGATTTTTTGTCTCAATATTACAACTATCAATTTCTAAAATAGCCTTGTCTGCAATTTCTTTTGTTACAAAGCTGAAAAGCATTATCGAATTAGTTTTTGCATTATTTCCATTCGCTGCAAACCAGCCCAAGTTTTCTTCCTTCTTTTTATATCCGGTGATATTGGTTACACTAAACCGTTTTACTCCGGCATCATGGAGCAGGCTTCCCACCTGCTCCTGATATTCCTTTATACTTAATACAACTAATAGCTTCATAATCATTTTACTTTCTTTTTCAACATTTTGAAATACAACAACGGCACAACAATCAGTGTCAGTACAGTAGAGGTTATTGTTCCACCCATCAAAGAAATTGCCAGACCTTGAAAAATGGGGTCGAATAGAATGACGATTGCCCCCAAGACTACGCCTCCGGCAGTCAGTATGATAGGCGTGGTGCGTACAGCTCCGGCTTCAATCACAGCTTGTTTTAATGGAATACCATCTTTGAGTCGTATGTCGATAAAGTCGATAAGTAGTACAGAGTTTCGCACCATAATTCCGGCTAAGGCAATGAATCCAATCATAGACGGAGCACTAAAGTAAGCTCCCATAATCCAGTGACCGAAAATAATACCAATCAATGATAAAGGTATGGCAGCCAGCTGTACCAAGGGCGTTATAAAGTTTTGGAACCAAGCGACAATGAGTACATAAATAATAATTAATACAAATAAGAATGCTAATCCTAAATCACGGAACACCTCGTATGTTATTTGCCATTCTCCATCCCACTTTAAGGAAAAGTTGTCTTCATATTTTGGTTGTTTACTATATTCTTCTGATAAAGTGTATCCTTCAGGGAGTTTTACCTGAGATAACTTATCCGACACTTCCGTAATAGGATATATTGGGCTTTCTAAACTTCCTGCAACCTCGGTTAATATGTAAACTACACGTTTTTGATCTTTGCGGTGAATGCTCTTTTCCTTTTCTCCTTTAGTGACCTTCACCAAATCGCTGACGGGAATTGCCATACTTTGTTGATTCACAACTTTCATGCTTAGTACATCTTCTATACTCGATTTCTCTTTTTCTGACAGTTGAAGTACAATGCCTACCTGATTGACAGACGAAGGTTGATGCAATATACCTACAGGCATACCCGATAGAGCCGCTCTCATATTCTGAACAACTTGTGCATTTGGAATTCCCAATTTCATAGCTTTGTCTTTATCTACCTCAAACTTATATTCAGTCTGAGCATCTTCTACCGACCAATCAACATCGACCACATTGTCAGTTTGCGCCAACAGATCTTTCACTTGTTTGGCTACAGCTATTTGTTGATCATAGTCTGGACCATATATTTCGGCTGCAATTGTAGACATTACAGGAGGGCCGGGAGGTACCTCTACTATTTTCACATTGGCATTGTATTTTTTACCGATAGCTTGCAAATCGGCACGTACCGATGTGGCTATATCATGACTTTGTTCGCTACGTTCTCCTTTGTCAATAAGATTAACCTGGATATCAGCTACATTGTCACCCATGCGCATATCATAGTGGCGAACCAATCCATTGAAGCTAATAGGAGCAGAAGTACCCACATACGTTTGATAATTGGTTACTTTATCATTTCGGCTGATATACACAGCTAATTCTTTAGTCACGGCGGCAGTACGTTCCAAAGTTGTTCCCTCCGGCATATCAATCACTACTTGAAATTCATTCTTATTATCGAAAGGCAACATTTTCACCGGAACAGATTTTGTATAAAACAACACAAACGATCCCAGTAAAACGACAGTTAAGCCAATCATAAATGTCCAACGGCGTTTTCTGTTTTCCAAAAACGGAGTTACTATTTTAGTATATAATTTGTATATTTTTGTTTCATGCAAATCCGTTTCTTTTTCTTCGCTTTCGTGTCCTTCTCCTTTTTTCTCTTTATGTCTTAAGAATAAATAACCGAAATAAGGAGTCAACGTCAGAGCTACTAGTAAAGAGAAAATCATGGCTATGGATGCACCTATAGGCATCGGACTCATATATGGACCCATCATTCCCGATACGAATGCCATGGGCAGTACGGCTGCGATAACAGTCAGCGTTGCCAAGATAGTTGGATTTCCTACCTCATTGATAGCATATAGCGCAGCTTGTAACGGTGGTAGTTTTTTCATCTTAAAGTGACGGTGCATATTTTCCGCAATCACAATGGAGTCATCCACAACAATGCCTGTAACAAATACCAAAGCAAACAGTGTAATCCGATTGAGTGTATATCCCAAGAAGTAATAAGCAAAAAGAGTGAGGGCAAATGTTACAGGCACGGAAAGAAATACTACCAAACCGCCACGCCATCCCATAGCTATCATTACAAACAGGGTTACAACTATAATTGCAATGGATAAGTGGAACAGTAATTCGGATACTTTGTGTGAAGCCGTCTCTCCATAATTACGGGTAACATCTACATTTAAATCCTTTGTGATAACATCTTTTTTCAGGTGATCCACTTTATCAATAACTACTTCTGCCAGCTTCATTGCATCAGCACCTTTTTTCTTAGCAATAGAAATCGTTACAGCCGAATAGTCATCGGGCATGCCGGCTTTTTTATCGCCTGATGCAGCTCCATATCCAAACGAAACATATTGTTTGGGTACTTCCGGTCCGTCTTCTACTTCTGCTATTTGATACAGGTAAACCGGCTGATTGTCATTTGTTCCTACAATCAGATTCTTCACTTCATCCACATTCGCAAAGAAATTGCCTGTCTGCACAGAGTAAACCATATCTCCTGTTACGATATTTCCGCTTTGCATCTGTGCATTATTTGCTTGCAGTGATTGGGCTATTGCTCCAAAGTCGAGCTTGCTCTGAGCCATCTTGTCTTTGTCGAGCATGACCTTCACCTGTCGGCTTTGTCCACCTACAATATTCACTTGTGCTACATCAGGTATTTTCTTTATCTCGTTGCCAACTACTTCTACTACCTGGCGTATTTGGTAATCACCCATTTTATCACTCCAAAAAGTGAATGCCAATGCGGGAACATCATCTATGGCTCGTGATTTTACCAATGGCATAGTAGCACCTTGTGGCATACGATCCATATTCTTCATCATTTCGTTGTAAAGTTTTACTAACGAACGTTCCACATCTTCGCCCACATAAAATTGTACGGTGAGCATACCCATACCATTCATAGAAGTAGAATAAACATGCTCTNNTTTGATATTCGATATGATTTTTTCGATAGGTTGTACAACACCCGATTCTACTTCCTGGGGTGTTGCTCCGGGATAACCAATCATGATGTCCGCCATAGGAACTTCAATCTGAGGTTCTTCTTCGCGGGGTATGAAATATATGCTGAACAGACCTAAGAGCATAAAAGCTAGCATGAGTAGGATACTCAATTTAGACTTGATAAACGCTCCGGCTATTTTTCCTGAAATTCCGTTTTCCATAATTTTATTTATTTACAGATACTTTTACTCCGTTATATAATTTGCCTTCGGCTTTGGATACAATTTTGTCGTTTTGGCTCAAACCCGAAAGTACTTCTACCTGATTGCCGATTGTCTTGCCTAAACGTATCCAGCGAAGATTAGCTTGACTTTGGTCGTCTATCACATATACTCCCGTAAGCTGATCACGGTATACAATAGAGCTTTTATCCAGCATGATTTTAAATGTAATATTCTCTCCTGTTTTGTTAGGTATCAATATATTTACATACATCCCCGGGCGTATATTTTCTTTATCTTTGGTGTCAATAGCTAATTTCATAGAGTATTGTCCTCCTGTGCGGAATGCCGACGGACTGAGTTCGGATACCTTTCCATCGATCGTTATCCCTAATGATTTCAATTCCATTTGGGCTATATCACCTACTTTTACATACTGTATATAGTTTTCGGGTATAGATGCTATAACCTGCAATTCACCATTCTGCTCAATCGTCAAAATAGGCATTCCCGGATTTGCCATGCTCCCTTCGTCCACCATCTTTTGTGTTACGACTCCCGAAAATGGAGCACGTATATTGGTGTAGGAAAGCATCGCATTTACTTCGTTCATCTGTTGGCGAGCCATTTGTACTTTCGCATTCATCGAAGTATTCTGCAAAGCCACATTTTCGAGTTCCTTATCAGATACGCTGTTTTGGTTGCGCAGTGTTTTGAAACGCTCATAATCACGTTGGGCATTTTTTGCTGCTGCTTCAGCTTCGGTGATCATAGCTTGTATCTGAGCCTTTTTTGCCAGAATATCATCGCTGCTAATAGATACGAGGAGTTGTCCTGATGCTACTTTATCACCCGGTTTTACATATATCTTCGTTACATAGCCCATCATTCGGGTGCTGATGTTAGCGGTTTGCTTGGCTGTGACTTCACCGCTAAGATAAAATCCTTCGTTTGTAGATTGAGCCGGAGAATAAGCTTCTACTTTTACTATAGTCTTATCTTTATCCTCTAATTTATCGGAAGAAGAGCAGGAGTAAAGAGTTGATATTCCCACTATTCCTAAAAATGCATTTCTTAAAGTTTTCATATCTATTTATAGGTTTTATTTGTTACTTAGTTTTTGATAAAAAATTGAGGTATGCATCTGTTATATTATACGACATAATAGATTGAGATAGCATCAGTTTTTGTTGAAAGAATTGAGCCTGTGCCATTAGCAAGTCTGTGGTACTCGCTAAACCTTCACGGTGACGATTGGAGAGAATACGTAATGCTTCATCAGCTTGTTCCACGCTGGCCTTTTGTTTGTTGATCTCGATTTGGGAATCGTTCAGATCACGTTTGGTTTTATTTAGCTCTAGTTCTTCTTTTTTGATATGCAGGTTGAGCTCTTCTTGCATTTTATCTCTTTGGAATTGTGCCGATTTCATCTTACTCCGGTTTTGATTGCCTGAAAATATTGTCCAGCTTAGATTTATACCAACGAGGTAAGAATCATTTCCAAATTTGAAAGCCTTCGAATCATTTAAGCTATATGAACCAAAAGCATTGATACGTGGCAGAAATGCCATTTTTGAAGATTTTACCATCATGTTTGTCGCATCTACAGCTTTGTTTAGCGCCATGATATCGGAACGATAAGACGAAAGCTCTCTATCTTGATACAGGCTTATTTCTTGCGACAATGAATCTGTTGTATATACATCGCTACTTGTTTCCAATCCTATCAGAAGACGCAGTCCGTCTGAGGCATTCTGTATATTACTTTCAGCTTTTGCCAATGCAGTTTCAATTGTATTGACTTGTACCTGAGCATTCAATACATCCGATTTTTGAACTAATCCTTGATTATAAAAATTGGAGACTGATTGATGTATTTGTTTCACATCCGCTAACGATTTTTGAAGGATGTTTCGAGCCTGATACGACATTTGTAATTGAGTATATGCTTTTCGCACTTCAAATTCGATGTATTCTTTGGCTCGTTCTGTTTTGTATTTGTAAACTTCCTCTTGTGCTTTAGCTCCTTTGCGAGCATAGATCATATCCATATTCAACAATGGTAGCTTAGCTTCTACCTGAGCACTGTAATTTTGTTTTGCTCCGGGATTATTCAGTTTTGCCGGATCGAAATCCATCGCAGTAACGGATTCTTGCTGCAATAGAAATCCGAAAGCATTTAGTGGGTTATTTGTACTTAAAGCGGTATATCCAACCGTCACTTGTGGGAGAAAAACGGCATCTGTTTGATGATAATTTGCATTCGCTACTTTTTCATCCAACTCGGATATTTTAACATTGTTGTTATTTTTCATTGCAATCTCTACTGCATCTTTTACCGAAATATGCCGGAGATTCTGCGCTTGCGTTAGAAAACTAACTAGAATAGCACTAATAATAATACTTGCCTTTTTCATTTTATATTTTAATATTATTTAGATCAATAAAATATCTATTGGAAATAATATCCTTTAGAAATATATTGCAAAGTAAAATATAATTTTCCAAAGAAACAAATTTCCAATGGAAAATATTTAGATGGGTATTATTTGACCTTTCAAATGGATATATAAGTGACCGTTTAAACTTTTTTGTTTAGTAACTTCGCTGCTGACAAGAATATGTACTCTACAGGTTCCCAACTCAATATGTCGTATCCAATACTTGTAGGAGTAACGCCTTCGGACGTTTATGATAAAGTGAAAGATCAACTATTCAGAGAAACAAAAGAGAAATACAATGATCATATAGCAGTAGGATTGGTGGGCGTTTCTATTCTTACCAGATGGGCTATAGAAAACAAATCGGCAGACTTTATGTATTTTATGTTGAAAAAGCGTGACTACCCGGGATAAGAGTTTTTTTTGCTGTAAATAAAATTGTTGAGTTCAAAAGAAAACCTCAGTATAGTTTATTGATTTATACTGAGGTTTTACTTATAAAGGGGCTTTTATCTAGTGATCATGATCGTGGTCATCATCTTCTCCGTCGTGACTTAATACAATATTACGTGCAACATACGATTCGTTCCCGGCGGCATCTGTACAATATACCATCAAGTGATAATTACCAGGGGTTGCATTTTCCGGTATGATTATTTCATGATGATGTATCTTGGCTGTTTTTTGTCCGGTTACACTCCATGTTTTCTGAAAAGCAAATGCGGTAGTAGCGTCTTCGGCTTTTAATGATTTTGTATGATTATGACCATCGAAGTTGTTATGTATCTCTACTTTATAAGAAGATAATATTTCATTGTCGGATAATTCCATGTCGAAATGAATATCTGATCCAATCTTTAATACAGCACCTTCTGCCGGAGCAGTTAGATTGATCGCAGGTGGAGTTGTATCTCCCTCGTCATCATTACTACAAGAAGTAAATGATATAGATGTTATTATACTAATAATTGATAGGAATAGGATTTTAATAATTGTTCTCATTTTAATTTACTTTTAAAAGGTATTTTAATTGATAATTGAAAGTTGCGTCCCGGTTCTGGAATCTCAACTTTCCTGTAAAAACTTAAGTGGTTATAATATTTAGTATCCAATAGATTCCGCAGTGATAAACTGATATCTACCATTGTGTTATATATCGGTATATTTATATTTCCTCCGAGATTAATTAAATTGGTTCCTGATGTTGTACTTTCGTTCTTTGACACTCTATTTTGATTTGCAATACTATACAGTTCGGCATGTATTTGGAATTGATTCTTTTTCCATGTTATTGTATTTCGCATAGATGCCGGTGGCGAGAAACTTAAAGGAGTATTCTCATCAAGGTTGTAAGTATATACATACTCGCCTGTGAAGGAATAATTCAGATGTGGAAACAAGTCTATACTGAAAGATATCTCCGTTCCTGCAAAAATAGCTTCAGCACCCGTATATCGATATATCTGTCCCGCATGAGGGAGTACAGACCATTCGCCTGTTGGTTTCAGAAAAATGTAATTACTAAACCAGCTAAAGAATGGAGTGATGGAAAATGAAATGCTCTTGTTTTCATACAAGTAAGATGCATCCAGCTGCCATCCTCTTTCCGAATTAAGAGAAGGGTCTCCTTGCTCGTGTCTGAACGTACCATGATGTACTCCATTTGCTGCTAACTCATTCGCACCGGGAAGCCGAAAACTGTGTCCTATATTCGCCTTTATAAGATGATATATATTCAGATTCCATATAATACCGAGCGATCCCGAAAAGTCTCCAAAGTTGCGATTTACAGCATAGCTACGCCACTTATATTGCTTTATCAGTTCGTTGTCATATCCCATTACCTGCAGATATGTTTCAAGATAAGGATCATTATATGCTGATATGTCTACATTCCCATGATCGTAGCGAATACCTCCACTAAAGCTAAGCTGCTGTGATGGTCGCCATGTAGCAAGACCAAATACTCCACTGGTAAATCTATTGTATCTGGGTAAAAGAAATGAATATCCCGATATACGGTTTTGTTGGTATTGAATATCAAGCCCGACATTATATTCCCATGTAGCTGAGGCTATTGTTTTCAGCTTAATAGAAGAGCTATATGTATCTAAAGTGAAAACCAATTCTTTATCCGGATCTTTATGGGGAGGTGCTTGTGTTCCATAATGCGTATGAAATTTACTCCACTCTTCCCTGTGATTCTTCTGATATCCAACGTCCCAATATCCAATGAGTTTATCCCATACGTATTGCTGTCGTGATGTTATCTTCATATGATTTACTCTGCTGTATGGTAATTCAATATTACGGTCATCTCCATCGTCCTGAACACGGGATATATCAGGTATGCCATGTGCTCCGGGAAAAAATCCTATTTTTTGGTAGGCATTACTCATTGAATAATTGGAGTAATACTTTCCGCTACGGTATTCGGTGTATGAACTTATATTACGCTCAATACCGGCTGTATTCTTCAACTTCCGATTATATATTGGAATTTTCTGAGTAAGATAGACAATGGTATCTGTAGGTATGCGATAATCTCCAAAACGCTGTTCGGAATATCGAAACTTTGTATACCATGCACTTTTTTTCAGGCCTAATAATACAGAACCACCGAATGTTTCATTTACACTTTTGCCTAGTACCACAGCTTCACCAAAAATCTGATTGTCGAAGGGTGGGGGAGCTTGAGTTATTTCCACTACGCCACCCATCGCATCGCTTCCATAGAGAAGTGAGGATGGCCCTTTGCGGACAGTGGCTCGTTCGATATTAAATGCGTCAATCTCTAATCCGTGATCGCTGCCCCATTGTTGGCCTTCCTGTTTTATTCCGTTTTCGGTTACAGAAATGCGATTAAATCCCATTCCCCGTATCATGGGTTTCGAAAACCCGGACCCAATATCCATAGAACGGACTCCCGGTATATGCTCTAATGCTTGTATAAGATTGCCTGTAAAGTGATTTTTCAAAAAATCCTTTTCTGCTACTTCTATCGACAGAGCTGAATTGATTTTACTCGATGTCTTATAAGATGTTGCAGTTATAGTAATACTTTTTAACTCTACCTGTTTGATAGAATCTGATTCTTGACTATACAAGGGCAATACAAATACGAGCAAGAGCATAACCCGAATAATTCGGATATGCATATAAGTATTTGTTTTTATTTTATTAAAATAATTTACGAATAAAGTTGGGATAGAATTATCCCGGAGGAAAATATATTTTTAACAGAGGGTGGTGCTCGTAGATAATTGAGTTGGGTTATCGAGTTATATCCATTCTCCAGATATAAGGAATATATCCGGCTAGTATATATTATTTGTATTGTATCTGAAATGCGAAAACTAGCTTCAGTAAATAAAGATAAAGTCTGTTTACAAACCTGACATGTATTGCTATTATGTTGAGGTTTATGTTTATCGTTAGCGTGTGAACAATGCTTTTCATAGCACTCATCTTTATAAATATGAATACCCTTAACTATAAGCGGAGTTATGAATATAGCCGCTAATAGCCATGCCAAAATAATTTTGTTTACTTTATATTGTCTCACACCGAATTTGTATTTTGACTAGGAGATTGCAAAGATATAAATTTTATTTAAATGCAACATTGTTTCAATATTTATATTTTATCAATTTGTGTAATCTCTGATTTTGTCGTACTTTTGTTTCGCTATAAAGATTGATATTATGAATGCAATAGATTTACTCAGAAGTAAGGGGTTAAAGAAAACAGCTCAGCGAGTTATGCTGATTAATATCTTGCAAAAGAAGAGTATTTCTTTAACCGAGGGTGATATAAAGATGGAGATGGGAGATCTTTACGATCGCATAACTTTTTATCGTACTGTTCAAACATTATTGGAGACTGAAATTATACATAAAATTACAGTTGATAACATAACAAAATATGTACTGAATGATGTTCATCTTTCAGTCAATAAAAAAGATCATGCTCATTTTTATTGTAAAAGCTGTCATTCAATAACTTGTCTCGATAATATATCTTTAAAAAAGTATAACTTACCGGAAGGATTTAAATCTGACGAGTGTGAGATATTAATAAAAGGGAGCTGTAATAAATGTAGTGAGCATGTATAATTAGATTCTTACTTGGTGTGTTTATTTCTCCAATTTAACTATTTTGAGTAGATTTTCTTTTAACCTTCTCCCATATTCCGCTATTACTTCTTTTCTTTAAATAAGAATATGCCTTTATGACATTTAAGTTCATAAAAAGAAAATAATATGGAATAAACAGCACTTTATTTTTTATCTCCTTTTTAGCAAGTGTGTATCCGATAAAACCTAATGAGTAGAAAAGAACTTGTAATATTAATAATATAGCAGGCAATGTACAAGTAGGATAGGCCTGTATGCAAAGTAATACATTAAGAGGTAATAGAGCAAAAAGAGCCAAAGGTGTTATGGTCCATCTCAAAACGCGATGGGATATGTACTGAAAGCTTAGTATCTCATATCTGAAAATATTAAGTATAGGACGTAATCTCCATACAGCTTGTAGTCCTCCTGCTGCAATTCTTACTTTTCTTTTTTCTTCTTCTATCATCGAATCGGAGCTATATTCCATTGCATATGCTTTGGAGCAATATGCTATGCGATAACCTTTTTGTGCTATTTTTAGAGACAAGACGAAATCATCAAGAATTGTATCATTTGGAATATATTCAAACAAATCACGTCTTATGGCAAATAACTCACCCGCAGCACCAACTACAGAGTATAAACGAGAGTCTAAGCTTTTTAATACAGATTCGTAGCGCCAATAAAATCCTTCGCCACTAGACGATGCGTTATCTTTTGATTCTATGTTTACTCTTTTTTCTCCTGTTACACAACCTACTTTACTGTCTGCAAATAGTGATACTATCTCATTTATACTTTGAGTGTTTAATATAGCATTTGCATCTGTAAATATAACAATAGGAGTATCTATGTAAGACATGCTTCTGTTTAAGGCGGCAGTTTTGCCTTCACGTTCAGGTCTATGTAAGACTTTTATATTAGTATACGACTTTAGTATTTCTACTGTACTGTCTGTACTACCATCAGTAACCCAGACAACATGGAGCTTTTCCTTTGGATAATCTAAAGACTCTATATTGGCCATTTTTTCGACCACAACATTTTCTTCGTTATAAGCTGCAATCAGCAAGGTTACATCGAGTAATTCTACATCTTGCAATTTATTCTTGCTTTGTGGTTTTAAAATTTCTTTGATTTTAACCAGAAACCAAATTAAGATGCCATACCCTAAGTAAGTATAGAAAATAATGAATACAAATAGGCAGAATACAATAATTAAAATCATAGAAACAACAATTCAAATCGTTTATTTACAAGCTGAAATAACCTTCTCCATCTGATTCTTCCATGAAAGATCATTGATAGAATTGCGTATTTCTATAGCAGGTATTGTTTTTACTTTTTCATAAAATGCAATCACATCGAGAATATTTATTGGAGATTCATCGGCACCTACTTTCATAATATAAGGTTTTTCTTCAAAATCATCATCTATCTCGGAGTAGATAAACGGAATGCCTCTTGCTGCGTATTCTCGGTTTTTTAAAGTCTTTATATTGCTGATCCCACTTCGATGACGTCCCAGACTGGCAATACCCAATGATGCCTCATTAAACAAGTTATCTAAGCTTTCTCCATATTGTGGGCCATGAAATGTGACATAGTTTTCCAATTTATTCTGGATTATGTAATTTTTCAATTTCGAGATTTCACGTTCATCTCCGTAACCAACAATTTCATACCGAACTTCGACATCTTGTTTCACTTTATAATATTCGGTTAATCCTTTTAGTAAACGGTCGAATCCATGCCAAACATGAATTTCAGCTACACTTATCAGAGTTATTATATTCGGATTATTATTTGTCCGCTCTTTTATTTTTATAGCATCGAAGTCTATACCATTCGATATATTAATTGTTTTTGCTCCAAAGATATTTGTTTCGTTTGAAAATGTCACAATTCTGAATATATTATGAGCTAGTTTGCGGCGAAAGAGTTTATCTGTAAGTAGCTGTAGGCGAGTCGGCAAAGAACTGTTGATGTATTCGTTGTCGTATGGATAGGTAGGGATTTCGAGTAATGTTTTCACCCCTACTTTAGCCGCTTGCTTAACAAAGGAAATTAAAAACGGATTTGCATTGTGATATGATCTAATATAAATCAAGTTGATGTTGTTCTTTTCTATATAATTTAATATCGCAGAATAGTCAACTCTTTTCTTTATTTTGGCTTTAATTCCATGCCCAATATTTTCAAGAACCTGATCATCTATCATTCGTCTCTGATAACCATCATTGTCAATATGAATATAGCATAGATGTGTCTTTACACCACACTGTTTCAAAGCACTAACCTGATAGTGTATTTTTTTACTGATGCCGTTATATGCTTCAAATCCATGAAAAATCAGGTATAATAGTTTCATCTCAATTAAAAATATGTTGTAATCTTTTTATGGCTCTTTTATATAGATCGTCAATGCTATATCTCAATATTTTTAATTTTAGCCCTAGATCTTTCGGATTAGGTAGTCTTACCCATTCAGATGGAATTAAATCCTGAAGATTCCAATCCTTCATTTGTTTTCCAAACCAGTTTTTTGGTGCTATAACTATTTTCTCCGGATTATTGTTTAACCACGCTCCCCACCAACTGAAAGAAGAATTGCTAATGATATTGTGATTACACATTGTTTGGAGATAAAGATCAACAATAGAACTTTCTCCTTCTGAGAAGAAAAAATTATTCCCTTTGAAATTTTTCTTACACCATTCTATGTCATCACTAATGATTAAATATAGTTTATCTTTCCCAAAGTAACTAATCGCATTTTTAAAATAAGGCATACAGCAAACCGGCTGGCGTAGGGGACGGTTTATATAATCGCCCCGTCTGACATGTAGAGAAATTACTCCTTTAGAAAGGATATGCCCATACTTTTTTTGTATGTATTCTTTTGTTTGCTCATCTATTTCGAATAGCTCACGGATAAAATCCTGATCGAAATATTTTTCTGTCTGATAATATCCTCTAAGACAAATATTATCGACATATTCTATAGGTGTATAACCAAAATCAGGCTGATTATAGGTTACAATATCTGTTGGGAGAGTATTTATGATTTTGACTTTCCTAAGAATTGTATGCTCATATTGCTTAATATATTTTTCAATCTGTTCTCCGTTTGGAACTTCAAAATCTGTAGCACATCCCATGTAATCGGTATTGTTTCGATGTGCCAATGATGCTCCGGCGGCAATCTGGAATAAATTATTTCCTATTCGATCGGTCAATATACTATATACCATATCTTGATCTTGTTATATTAACTGTTTTTATTACTAAACTTACTGATAATAAAAGCTTTTAAATTTATTAACCTATCCAATTGTTTGTACGAAAAAATAGCAACAGCCAAAACTAATATAATAGGTAATATATAAGCATATAGGCTATCGAGACTATTAAAAGATAAAAAGGCTAAAGCAAGAATTAATAGCTGTATTATAAAGATTCTTTTCAATGATTTACTCATCCTGAATGAGTATAGTTTGAATGTAATAATATTGATAGCTACATAGTATGCTGCATTCACAAATAGGAATGAATAAGCTAAGCCGCTGAACCCTCCGATGCTATATCCTAATATATTGAATATAAGAGTTGCAATATTAATTCCTACACCTTCGAGTAGGAAAAATGTTTTTTTGTCACCTTTCGAAAAGGATATAGTTCCTAAAGGATATGAGGCCGCTTTGAAGAACATCCCTAATGCTAAAATTCTTATAAAACCTTCAAGTGGCATAAACTCAGAGGTAAGTAGTAGATGTATCAATAGTGGTGCTGTAACCATCAATACGAGTAGGATAGGAGTAGATAGCAATAACGTTATCTCGGCTTGTTGATTTACCATACGTCTTGTTTTTGTCCTATCATGGCTTACTGCCGCCAAACGAGGAAAGTAATCGATAGACATTGCTGAAAATACCAGCCCGATGGATTGACTCGTAATGCTCATCCCCGCCTGATATAACCCCAGGTCGGATGCTGTTCCGTAACTGTATATAAAAGTGTTTACTAAATATGAAGTGGTAGATCCGATTGTAGTTGCTGCCATCATTGCTATACCAAGCTTGAGCATTTCTTTTCCTTTGTCTATCGTCTCTTTTTTAGTAACTTCGAGTTTACCTGTCTTTATACGGTTGATATAATATTTACTTAAAACAAAACTGACAAACGATGATAATATAATAGCAGGGACGATTGCCTTAATTCCTCCAAAATAATAAACCGGTATAGTAACACATAACGAAATGAGAGAAATAGAAACCGTTAGTTTTGCATATGCACTCAGATTACGGGTTCCTTGCAATAGCACTACTGCTTCTGTCGACAGAATATTTAATACCAGGCTGACCGCCAAACATGCAAATATCCACGTTTCATCGAATCTCGAGAATGTGAAATAACTGAGAGCGGGAGAAAAAATAATAGTTAGCAGAAATCCGAGTAGAGCAGTGAAGCCAAGGCATCTGCGAAAAATAACGATGATTTTAGCTCGACTTTCTGTCTCCGTAGTTTTTGATATTTCGCGTACAGCACTAAAATTAAGTCCCAATCCCGAAATATTATTCATCATAGTCATGGACGATACCAGAAGGCTGTTTAATCCCATACCGCTCGACCCTAATAAAATCGCAATAAGCTTACCTCTTATCAGATTGATAAGTATCTGAAACACCTGCACGCTTCCGAACAAAGACGTTGTTTTTATTATAGACCTATATGCTTTATTTTCTCCCACTATGTAATTTTTTGAAATAAGATTTAATAGTAAGAAAAGATGGGAACAAAAGTACTAGCCAACTTTTAAACGAGATATATTTACGAAATTCTAATATACAGGTTTTGGCTACAGACATACGTTCCTTAAAGCTTAAAGTATGAGAGGCGTATACAGCCGGATCAAATATGTATTTTATCGTCTTTGCATTCAGTTCTTGTATTGATTGAGGCTTGTTTTCTACAAACTTTAATAAGTATCTAACTATTTTAAAATAAGAGGTGATATTTCGTATTGAGAAGAGACTCGTCATTACAGAGTTAGCTCTTATGCGCCTCATGAAAAATACTTCAGGTATGTATCTTACTTTTTCAGCCAGATAAAATATTTGCGCTGAAAATATCTGGTCTTCATGAGATAATCCGGCTTGCAATAATAATTCATTTTCTTTAATAAAATAAGTCTTAATGAAATAAAGCCATAAAGGAACTCTGTATTCTTTTATATCAAGCAGTATGTTGAGTATCTCAGGTCCTCTATAAATAAGGTGATCGTTGATTTTTCCTTTTCTGTTGTAATTTAGAGGAAAAGATATATTTTCGCTACCAAAATTGAGGGCATCAAAAAAGACAAAATCCAATTGTTCTTCGTTGCATTTTTTGTAACAACATGCTAAAGTGTCTTTTTTCAGGATATCGTCACTATCCATGAAATAAATATATTCCCCCTTTGCGATACTTAGTCCTAAATTGCGGGCTACAGATTGTCCTTGATTTTCTTGAGAAAAAACTTTTATACGAGAATCAATATCAGCGAGTGTTTTTATTATTTCGAGACTGCTGTCTGTTGAGCCATCGTCCACAACAATTACTTCTGTCTCGCTCAGCGTTTGATTGAGTATAGACAGAATAGCCTCTTTAACAAAAGACTCAGTATTATAAACAGGAATTATAATACTTACTTTTGGATTATTTATATTCTCACCCATTCTTTTTTCTGAAAGTCAAACTTTTTTATAATTCTTGCCGGATTTCCAGCAACTACAGTGTATGGAGGTATATTTTTTGTTACAACACTCCCTGCTCCCACACAACTATGAGTGCCAATAGTTATTCCTGCTAAAATTACGACATTAGCTCCAATCCATACATTATTCTCTATTTTTATTAAATTTTTTGATACTCCTTGTACATCGATATTTTTTTCTATATTCTCATAATTATGGTTTAAGCCCGAAAGAACAACATTCTGGGCAAGATTAACATTATTCCCGATAGAGACAGGTCCAATGATTGTGTTGGACATACCTATGCGGCTGTTACTTCCTATAAATATGTCTCCTACAGCATTATTTAATACCGAGTAAGACTCGACAACTGAATGATGATCTATTACAAACTTATTAAATGGGGTTATATCTTTACGAACACTTCTATATATAACACTTCCTTTGCCTTTTTTTATATATATGAATTGGAAAAAACGAACCCATAATCTTGGCCTGGTTTTAATCGGATGCATGACCGCATTTAATACTATCTTTTTTAAATTAGGTTTATTTTCTAATAAGATTCTTACCTTTTGTATATTCATAATACAGAGTTATATACATTCATCAGTTTTTTAGCCGTCCATTCCCACGAAAACGAATTTACTCTTAATCTTCCGTATTCAACTAAATTTTGATATTTTTCTTCGTCATTTTCAATAAGTAGAAGCTTATTGGCAATATCTTGTTCGTTATATGGATCTGTATATAAAGCTCCTTCGCCTGCAACTTCGGGGATAGCAGATGTATTGGATACAATAACAGGGGTTCCGCAGCCCATCGACTCCAAGATTGGAAGNCCAAAGCTTTCTCTCAAAGATGGGTAAATAAAAACAAATGCACCATTGTATATATATGGCAGATCTGAATTATTTATATATCCGGGACAATGTACAAAAGGCTTTATGTGCTCTATGTTTTCTTCCTTCAGGATTTCCTCAATGATAGATTTATTAATATCTAAAATTAAAAGAGGTCTTTTATAATCGGATTTCTCGAGATATAGAGCATAAGCTTTTATTGTTCGCGAAGTGTTTTTTTTAGGATCAGTGTTTCCAAAGAATAAAATGTAATTATCCTCTTCTATATATTTTTTTGTAATATCATGATAATTTGGTATATAATGAAACCGCTTGTTGTATCCATTGTGAATAGTGACTACCTGAGATGGTGGTATATTTGTCTTTTTGCAAATATTTTCACGTTCAAAATCTGATACGGTAATAATTTTTTTGCTTTTCGATAAAATTCGAGGCACAACAAGTTTTCTATATATGCGCCCTAGGTTTTGGTATAGGGACTTATTAGAACTTTGTTTCTTTTCTAAAAATATTATATCATGTAATGTTACTATCAACGGTACATTTACAAATAGGGGAGCAGTATTACTTGTACAGTGCAGCACATCGGGTTTTATTTTAGATACAGCACGAGGCAGTCCTATTTGCTCCCATAATATATAGGATGGACATTTTACTTCTACTATATGAAAGTTTGAGGTTTTTTCTAAACACTTATCAGGTCCCGGAGCTACGAATATATAATATTCATTAAACGTATCTTGTCTCTGTAATTCCCGCAAAGCTTCTAGGATGACAATATCCATCCCGTGTTTCTTCTTCCGAAATATACGCTGTGCTTCAATTGCAATTTTCATTTACTATTCTCAATATCAATGTTCTGTATGTATAAATTTCTTTTTTGCGCCTTTCATTCGGAATAGATTTATAATCATCAAAATAAACAGCTTCGGCAATTTTCTGAGTATTTTTATCAAACGTTCATTAACCATCTCATCCGGAATAGCAATGGCTAAAGATAAGCACATAAACATTAACAATATCCACCATTTTATAGCCCAAAATATATTAATAAATAAGAATAAAACTGCAACAACGAATATCAATCCCAATAAGATCAACCGAGGAAGCATAGCCCATTGTATAAGTTTATTACATAAATCGATATTTCCTGCTGTCAAAGCCTCTGAAATATATTTCATCCCTCTTACCAAATTGTCGTATTGAGAAGCCATCCATCTTCGTCTTTGATTGTAAAAGACTTGTTGATTCTGTACTTTCTGGTCATAGGCAAATACATCTTCCAGATAATCAATGTATATACCTTGTCGTAATAACTGTAGTTCTAATTCTTTGTCTTCTCCCACAGAAGATATGTTTTTAATATTCTTTTTAAACCATTTGTATTCGAAGGCCATCCCTGAACCACTAAGAGCAGACGATAAGCCTAACCGTATATGCCCTCTTCTAAAAAAAGAATTGTTTATCTCTTCGCTTGCAGCATCCAAGATAGCCATATCTGTCTCCGGTTCTTTTGCTATACGATGAACCTGTAGGGCTCTTATACCAAAGGAAAAAGCTTTATTTATTTCATTCAAAAAATTAGGACTTACCGTATTGTCTGCATCTATTATTACTACAGCATCATAATCATCTTTACTTAGATTATCAAGTGCAAAAATTAGAGCTTTTGCTTTTGTGCTGTCTTTGTAATTAGCAAAGAGTAGATCAACAGGTAACTGAGATAGTTCTTCGTTTGTTTCATCTTCCAGTTGATCCGATATAACAACAATATCGAAATGACTTTTAGGATATTCCTGAGCAAGGAAGGAGGTTACAGATGATACTATAACCTTATCTTCTTTGTATGCAGGGAAAAGAATAACATATTTGAGTTTGTTTTCTGTTTCAGGGTAATGTATCTTTCTTTTTTTTAGCGAAGCTATTGCAAATAGAAGAAGGTACAAAACAGAAAATAACATCAATGCAAATAATATTGAATCAACTATATTAATGATGTTCATAAAGTTTTTCTCATGTTAGTAAAACTAATTATTCCCCTTATAGAAGCTCGAACTAAATCGAAGCGCCCGTTGAATATATAGGTAAAAATACCTTTAGGATTGGCTATAAGAAATTGGTATAATATAGCTATTAATCGAATCAAGCCTTTCCTATTTCTCCATGCATACAATAATCTATTACGTGTCATATAATAACATCGCAAAGGACTATTTTGTCCTACACTCCGGCTTTCTTTATGAAATACTACAGCCTGAGGGTTATACCACAACTCAAATCCATTCTTTTTTATTTGCTCACACCAGTCTAATTCCTCATAATATAAAAAATATATTTCAGGCATTAGACCCACTTTTTTTATAATATCTCGCCTAAGCATCATTGCTGCTCCATGGAGGAATGGAGACTTAGCCGGTGTATCATATTGACCTAAATCAACCTCTCCAAAACCAATAAGACTATTTCTCAATGTGACTTGAGATAAATCGGTATAGCCTGCAAACTGAATAATATTGGAATCTGCAAATTTTATTTTCGGAGAAACAGCTCCTACAGTTGTGTTTGAATCTAAGAACTCTGCGAGACTTAATAATGAATCATCAATAATATATGTATCATTATTCAATAATAAGACGTATTTCCCCTTAGCCTGCATTATGCCCAAGTTATTGCCTCCTGCAAAACCTAAGTTCGAATCACTTTTTATACAATGTATGTTTTTATATTTTGCTTGTATTTCGGTGATTTCATCTTTTAAAGAAGCATTATCCACTATAATGATTTCATACCATACTTTTGACAGATGTTGCATTAAGCTATCTATCATATGGCATGTATCATTCATTCCATTATAGTTGACGGTTATTATAGATATATAGATATCATTCATATCCTTATGCAAAATCTTAATTAGAGTTATATTCGTTTTCTGAAGATAACTTGCTATTTTCGGTTTCTTTGTTTTCTATCTCTTTGTCAAAATACCGCCCCATCATAATAAATGTCATACATATATATAAAATTGGCCCGGTAGGGAACTGTTGTAGTACCTCATTGCCATAAGATGCAATTAAAATTCCGGAGAGGCCGGCTATTAATGCACTCATTATGCCCTTAAGTTCTTTATTTTTGATACGAAACAATATATCATATATACCTCTTCCTAGTACAAATAGAAAAATAGAAATAAAAAGAATGAGGCCTACAATACCTGTTTCTATCCATACATATATAAGAGAAGAATCGGTCGCTAAACCATACATGTGATCCTTTGAATCTGTGTGTTTAGCCTTTCCTATACCAATTCCAAACGGATGGGCAGGCATGAACTCCCGCATTTTTTTCTGATTTTCAACCCGAACATTGAATGACGCATCTTCGGTGCCATGAAAAGCAGTTCTCATACGACGTATATCAGCATTGCCCTGACCTATATTGGTGAAATTGAGAAAAATAAATAAGGATAATATAAGAAAAGTTCCACCAATAATAACTTTACCGAGCTTTGATATTAAAATAAAGGTTGCATATCCTGCAAATAATATGGCTAAAACCGTTCTAGTTCCCGATATAAGCATGCCATATCCAGCTAAGATAGCTACAATAATGAAAAAAAATCTTAGCTTTTTACTCTTGATATATAATGCACTTATTGAGAATACAACCATAGATAAAGCCATGCTACACCCAAAGTTAGCAGCATCAGTGAAAAATGAAAAATATCGTATGCCCGAATAAATAATATGTGTTCTTGCTCCGTCTTCAAGATAGAGCCAATGATTTTCAGCCCAATCAAACCCTATAAATTTTTGAATAACAGCCTTTAAAACAGCAAAAATGGTGAGGATTCCCCATAAAAGCAGTATTTGTTTCACATCTTTATAGTGTTTGAATAAAGCCGTGGTAACAACTACAAATAAGAATAAATAAAATCCCAACCCTCTCACTGAAGTCATCCAAAGCTCAATTGTTGTATATGGGTTTAAAATCTCCAAGATACAGTAAATAAGCCAAATAAGAGAAAGATATGTTAATGGATTATTAAATCTTTTCCAATAATCGACAGAAAAGAAGACCGTACGTACAAATAGAATAAATAGTATTAATAGCAATAAAGCATCCATTACTATTCCTCCGGAAATGCTCGAGACATACCGGCTGAGGCCCATAATTATGTAATTGACTATGAATAGAGTAATTAGAAGCGAATGAGGAAACTTAAAAAAATAGAATAAAATGAGGCATGCTATTGGAATGCATGCGAATAATATTCCGTTAATAAAATTTGTTGTATATATTGTTATCCCTAATATTGTCAGTAGTCCAAGAAAGAGCCCTAGATAAAAATATTTATCATAACATCTGGAATATATATCTGAGACTTTGCTCATTACTAGCTGATGTATTAATTATTGGCTTCGAGTTCTTTTTTAAGAGGTTTTAGCCCGGTTATATTTTCTACTACTGTATGACTTACATTTGTTAATAGAATCATAATCGGAACTTCTTTTGAAAGTCTTGTTATTTCATCAAAAATTAATTGATCGCTTCCTGTCCATTGTTTTTTTGCGTCGAGTAATATCAAATTAAAAGTAGCTGTCTGTAACAAGTTTTTAGGTATTGGATTTTCTTTTATTGAAGGATATTCAACAATCACAACATCGTCATTAACTACATCTATATCCAGATCTGATAATTTGTTGACTAATAGATAGCTTTTTGAAGAGTTAGAGAAATCTTTCTTCCAATCAATATTTTTTACGGATAAACCTATGCTTTTCCAATAATCCGATAAAGCATTTGCTATATATGTTTTTTGAACCCCTGGAGAAATACTGAAGAAGTTTATTATGCTCGGCTTTTCAGATGCGAAGTAATTTAATAAGTTATTTCCTAATAGCAGTATACAGGTTTCTTCATAAGATTTTCTGAATATTCTTTTACCTAATTTGCCTTCTTCAGGAAATACTCCTAACACTTTACCTAAAGTAATGTGTTCAGTTCGCATTTTATCCAATAATCTCCTGTCAAATAATTCTTTTAATAAGAATAGCCCAAGTATAAATATAAAACTGGAGATATAAGATCCTAAAACGATAGCTTTTCTTTTTGTTGGCTTTGACAATAGTGGAAATGTAGGTTCATTGAGTACTTTCAATGAAGCTGAGTTCATTTCTAAGCTTTTTAATCTTAATCGAGCCGTATTAAGGCTTGATAAAATTGATAGATAAGAACGTTCTAGAAAGTCGATACTTCTTTCTTTCCGCTTTATTGTGGAGCCTATTGGTGAGAAATGAAGATATTCCTGATCTAATTCTGAGCGTCTCCTTTCCAATACTGCAAGTTCTGCAGAAGCTTTTTCATTTTTCAATACTTCGTCAAGCCATTGAGATACAAAATTTGATGTAGGGTAGCCATCCTTTGTATATTTTTGATTACTCAATGTATTCATAATTACATGAAGATCACCTTCCGCCGTTTTTAGATCGGCCTTATACCGGTTAATCTGTCTTTGATTTGCAGGACTAACCAGAGTATCTTTGTAGAATGGTTCTATCTCTGCAATTTTACTGCGTAATTGAGATATAGTATTGAGTTTGGCGACAAATTCAGAGTTGTTTTTTATTGATGCTAAGTTTTCGGCTATCTTACTTTCAAGATGAGCAATCAATGCCTTAGAGCTACTGTATCTGAGCAAGGCATCCTGATATATCAGCTGGATATCTTTATCATAAGCTGCTACCTGTTTTGTTTGTTCATCGTAGTTAATAACACGGTTCTCGATATTGTAATTAGTTAGAGAATCTTCTCCGTTTTTAAGTTCCGCACTAACTTTAGCAAGTTCTTTTTCGAGGTAAAGAATAACATTATTGGTTGTTCCGAACTGGATATCCTGATACTTTTTCTCATACGCTTTATTTAGTATTACCAAAGTATTGTATGCTATGCCCGGATCATTTGCCGAATATGTTATTTGTAGCATATCACTGCTTCCCAGTTTCTTTACCGAGATCTTGCTTAATGCCTCATAACTATAGTGTGGATGATGCCAATTTAGTAATCCATATATAAAATTCGTAGGATCAGACTTTTCGTAAGCAAGAATATTTTCGAGCGTTTTTTCTTCTGATTTTTTATCTATAAGGGCCTGGACCTCTTTCGGTGTTATACTTAAAAGTTTCCTGTAATTGGAGGCTTTGATGTAAGTATTATCTTTTTCCGCATTACCATGTATCATATCTTGTACATAAAGCCTGAGTGCAACATCTTTCAATGTTTCTTTAGAAGTTACAATGTTTATTATATTTTCTAAAGTGTTATTTAAGATATTCCAGTTTTGTGTTGTTGGCTGTTCAGGATCTAGTCCATAACCGGAGACAACTCCTGTAAAAATTGTAGTTTCTACACCATACTCGAGGTTGAGATTTCTCGTAGATAAAATAACTAAACCAGATATTAGCAACGGTACAATCAACAACCACCATTTTATTTTATTGATGAACGTATATACACATCTTATTTGTTGCATATTCTTTTATTTAGATATAATTTTAGTTTTTGCCAATATCTCAAGTTGAAGTAGAGAGGAGTTTAAATCTGCTTTGGTTACCTCATATTCTGATGCTGCTGTTGTATATGCAGATTTTTGTCGACCTAGGTCTTGAACAGAGATTTTACCATTAATAAAATCATCTTCGCTAAGCTTCAATTGTGCTTCAGTAAATAGTAGGGCTTCAGATTTGATTCTTATTAATGCTAAGTCTCTCATTGCGAGACTGTACATTGTTGCTATACGGATTTTTTGTTCATCATACCATTTTTCTTTCTCAAACTCCGTCGCTTCCATATCCATCCTTTGTTTTCTTACCTTGTTCTTTCTATCAAACAGGTCATCTAATGGGATGGCTACAGAGACACCAAAGTTATACCAGCTTTGTTTATTGCCAGAATATTGATAAAATATTGGAGTGTTTGTATCCGAAAAAGTAGTATTGTTACCTATTATTCCATATTGATAGTTGGTAACTAGTTTAATAAAATTCAACCATCTTTTTTTTTCGGAATCCATCAAACTTTTATTTGCTTGCTTCTTTTTCTCATAATAGCTGAGAATAGGACTAGCTTTGGCGTTTTCGTATAGAACAGATATCGGTGGTAGCTGAAAGTCTAGATAATCTTTAGGCTTTAACTCTGTTATATCTTGAGCTAGCAGAGAGATACTACAAGAGAATAGGAAAAATGTAATGATGACTAGTTTTAGTTTCATAAATGTAAGAACTTGCAGATGCTTAATAGATGTTAAGCATCTTCTTTTTGTATAAATGAGAAAAATGTTTTAAAAATAATTTTGCAATCAAGCCATATAGAGTAATTGTGAGCATAATATATATCCAGCTGTTTTCTTTCTTCTGCTGACATCTTGCCCTCTCCTCCGCGCCTTTCCACTTGCCATAGTCCGGTTAATCCTGCCGGAGCTATAAAGCGTTCAATATATTCATCTCCGGTCAATAGCTCTGCTTCATAAAGAGGTAAAGGTCTATTGCCTACTATTGACATATCTCCTTTTAATATATTTATCAGTTGGGGGATTTCATCGATACTATATTTTCTCATAAATCTACCCATTTTTGTGACTCTGGGGTCGTGTGCTATTTTAAAAAAGGTTGTATCTTTTTTCTCTTTTTTCTTATTTAGATATTCATGTTCTGATATTTCGTAATCGTCTGAAACTAGTACCGTATCATCATTGATAATATCAGAGTTTGTTGTGCTTACTTCCGATGTTTTTTCTTTCGATTCTTTGGTGTACTGATTCATTGATAGATAACTAGAGAGGCGTTCCTCTGCATCTATATACATAGATCGGAATTTCAAGAAATTGAAAATGTAAAAGTTGCTCCCAACTCTTTTAGACTTATATAAAATAGGTCCTCTACTTTCAAGCTTGATTAAGACCATTATTAAAATCAAAAAAGGAGCTAGAACGATAATGGCTGATAGTGAAATGATTATGTCAAATATACGTTTACCTTTAGGTATTGTAAATACTTCATCAACCTTATTCTTTTCTTTTCTTTCTTTTTTATTTAGAATTTCATTCTTAGATATAAAATTAGTGATTGCTTTAAATACATCTGAATCAGCATACGGAGAAATAGTATTATTTGCTCCTGCCTCTATATATATACTAGTTTCTTCTTTTCCTATTTTTTTTGTAACGAGAATTATATATAGATTTTTGAATTTCTTTTTCAGGTATGCAATATTAACCTTATCTACATCAGGATTAATTTTTTCATATAAAAGAGGCTGGATTTTATTTGAGGGTAATTCTTTCAATATAATACCAGCCTCTTCTTTATTTTTGACTATAACTATATTTTCTTGTAATAACTCTTGAAAATGATTGATATATTCTTTATTACTACCTATATATATAATAAAAGTCATTTAAGGATTTTTTTTAGTCTAACTTTTAACTCCATGGGGTTAAAGGGTTTCAATATAAAATCTTCCGCTCCATTTTCTAATAATCGAACNNTACTGTTATCTTCACTAGAAAGGATAACCACGGGGATAGATTTAAAAAGCTCATTTTTTTTGATATATGCCAAAAACTCTTCACCGGTCATGAAAGGCATTCTCAAATCCAGGATAATCAAATCCGGTATCGAATTTTGCTCTAACCATTGAATTGCTTTTAATGGATTCTCAAAATAAATACATTCATAGTCTTCTCTAAAATAGTTAGCTATAACTTTGGCTATAGCTTCTTTATCATCAATAATTAATATTCTTTGCATTATTTCCTTTTTTTTCTGGGATTCTTAGGATAAACAAACAAACATGAAGATAGGAATAGTTTGTTCCAAATTTCACGAATATCCCAATTTAATAAATTAATTTGAGATATTCGTAATATTTTCTATTGTTCTAATAGATATACTTTATTTGTTTCGTAAGTTTCATACCAATTAGGATAATTTTGACCATTTGAGGACACCCATGATTTAAATTGAGGATATGCATCGATTATTCGAACCCACTCTAGTGGATATTTTAAAGATTGAGGAACTCTTATACCATATACTAAGTCAGATGTACTATAGTTTCTTCCAGAAGATACATCTGTCGATTTTTTTGTTGCCGCATAATTCCTTAAGTGAATTTCCTTCCTATTGGATGTATTATAGCCTCCGTTCACAATGAATACGTTTAGCATATCAATTAAAGATACATTCGAGATGTCTATCGGCTCGTTGAATGATATGCTGATAGTGATAGCTTTAGCCGGAAAATGAGTTTCTCCTGCTTTAGTATTTATTATCTGAGAAGTATTAGCCCCAAACAATGCGTGAGCATTATCTGTAAGCGGAATAACAGCATAATCCTGATCGTTTTCCACACCATTACTCATAGAGAAAACATCGCCACTGAAGCTAGTGTTTGAGTTTGTTATACTTTTAATATTACCTTTCAATACACCGTCCAACTGAATAGCAGCAGCAAGTCTTTTTGTAGCACCAACAGCTCTTACTTTACTTTGGATGTCTATTTTTGAAACCTTATTAGCTGCAGATAATGTAAATCCTAAATCTATGTCTAGAACAAAGTCATTCATGTCATAATCCCCTATACTTGGGTAATTATCTTCAAAAGCATAAGTATAAGTTGTTCCTAGTGTCGCACTTAGTGGATATGTTATAATAACTGGACCTCCTCTTTGAACAATATTTCCACCCTCGTTGCAGCTTGTTGCTTCAATGTCAACAGTAGACTCTCCTTTTCTTACAAAGTTAACATATTTAGTATCTGAAGGAACGTCATACCCTGTTGATCCTGAATTTGCAGGATAGTTCGATGACTCTATCTCTAAATAACCGGTAAATGCCGGGTGTCTCCATTCTGTGATTGAAAATTTTTCTAATTTTACTAATGCTTTATTGCCTGAAGCAGGACCATTTATACTAGTTCCTGAGTTACTGAATTTAAGTTCATTGGTAACGTTCATTATAGCATAAGATCCAAGATTTATTTTATTATTACCCTGAAGATCTAAAATGTTACATTTCAACAATGTTTCAGCAGCTGTATTTAATGTTGTGCCCTGGAAAGTTCCTTTATCATTGATGATAAATTTACATCCATTTTCAATTGTAGCATCATTAACTGTTATATTCTGAGTTGTAAATGCAGAATTGTTATTGATAACTGAGTTCTGTAAGAATGTATTGCCATTAACCGTAAATTGACCTTTATTGATAAAATTCGCATTATTGTTAATAGATAAGTTTTGAGCTGTCAAAGAACTCTCATTTATAACCTGGACGTTACTTGTATTTGCTGATAATGTACCTGATACAGACATTGTCCCATAATTAAACAAGCTCCTTATATTCGAAATGTTATTGATATTGAATACAGTACTGTTGTTTACTATTTGTCCATTTTCATTATTCATATCCACATTAACCTCTTTCTTATCCGCATTGAATTGCCCTGTTGTAGCTACAACAATTTTAGCCGAACCATTTGCTTTTATGTTTGAAGAAGTTTGTGTTGGAATATATTTTCCTCCATCTTGAATAATTATTTTTAAATTATTCAATTCTGTATTAGTTGAAGTGTTTTTCCATGTTCCTTCCACATATACGTATGCATCGTACCAAGAGCTATTGTTTATTTGCCCTTCAAATGTTTGACCTGCCGGTATCACATATTGATTGCTTGAATAGCTGATGCTATATGATGATCCGGATATAACGGTTGCATTAGATGGTGTTGTATATGTTCTTGTTGGCGCAGTATAATTTATGTCTAAACTTTTAGTTGATCCTGTTTTTAGTGTTGCTAGGGTTGCTGACTTTAATGCGTTAGAGGTATAAATTGCTCTTACTGATCTTTTTCCTGTTGGGTCAGTTTCTTGGACATACAAGATACTATCAGACTTAGCATATGTAACCTTAGCTTTAAATGGTTCATTTTTCTTAGCTAGGCCTTCTGCCAATAGTGATGCATTTGGTGAAATGATAGGGTTTTGATTAAAAACTTGTAATTTGTAATAATATGAACCATTGTATTGGTCGTCCACATCCAAATTGAGACTAATATTGGAACTTGTGGTCCAGTCAAAACCGGAAGGAACGGTTAAGTCTGATAATTCATCAGGTATTACCTGAGAATTAGGGTCATAATAATCTTGTTCACTGCAACTAGTTAGTAAAGCTATGAACAGCAATGCTGTATACGCAAATTTGATTTTCATAATTAAATAAAAATGGGGTTTTCTGATTGTCCTCAATATAAACTATATATAGTATAAATGGTTTTATAAAAAACTGAGTAAAAGTATATATATTTTCTTTATTATTAGTCATTTATTTCCAAAAAATATTATTGAAATATCTTAAGGTCATAGCTATAACAAAAATAAATATGCTCAAGTTCATTAAGAGAAAAAATTAACACATTATGATTCTTTTGAATAATTCAGCTTGTAATGTCTTCAATGTCTATCTTATGTGAACATGCCTTTTTCTTTTAAAAATGTCCCGTTTCGTGAACTTCATAGGCACTTGTTTGTTGTATCTAATATCCAATAAAAAATTTTTATTAAAACTAACACCTAATTATTTAAAATGAAAATAAATCATTCCGATTATACAATATTAGTGGTAGATGATGTGATGACGAATGTATTACTCCTTCAAGTGTTATTGGATAAGGAGGGATTCAACGTTGTTACAGCAAATGAAGGACAAGCAGCCATTGAAATAATTCGGAATGATGCGCCCGATCTTATCCTTTTGGATATCAATATGCCTAATATGGATGGTTTTGAAGCGATAAGAGAAGTGAAAAAATACTCATTATATAGAGAGATTCCTGTCATATTTTTAACTGCGATGAATGATGTTGACAGTATTGTCAAGGGGTTTAGATTAGGTGGGAGTGATTATATAACAAAGCCTTTTAATAAGGAAGAATTAATGGCCCGTATAATTCATCAACTCTCATTGCTTGCCGCTAAACGTATAATTGTAAAACGAACCCATGTGCTTAAGAAGACGATTCTGGATAGAGACAAAATGTATTCGGTAATAGCACATGACCTACGTTCGCCAATGGCATCGATGATGATGATAATGAATTCAATAATGCATGATGTTGATAAAGATAAAGTCGATCCGGCAATATATGAGCTTTTGAAGCTTGCAAATAAAACAACCGAAGATATATTTTCCCTCCTAGATAACTTGCTGAAATGGACTAAGTTGCAGGTTGGTAAGCAATTGGCTATTCCTCAAAGTGTAGATCTTGTACCTATAGTGAAAGGTACTACGGACGTCTTTATGAATGTTGNNCAGTATTAAGAATATCAAAATAGAATTTAATACAGAGGTTAAATCTGCGAATATTTTTTCAGATATAGATATGTTGAAAAGTTGTACGCGGAACTTAATCAGCAATGCCATTAAGTTTAGTTATGAGGGAGGATTAATTAAAGTACAAATAAAAGAAACTGATCATGAGTATATTGTATCTGTATCTGATAACGGATGTGGTATAAGTGAGGCAAATCAGNNCAAGCTATGGTACAGCTCAAGAAGAAGGTTCCGGTTTGGGACTGTTGTTAACATTGGAATTTGTTCAGAAGAATAATGGCAGACTATGGTTTGAATCGAAAGAAGGAGTGGGGTCTACATTTTTCTTTTCTCTTCCCAAAGAAATAAACAATTAATAGTTTAATACTAAATCCATGATAACGGGATTATGATCGCTATAAGCTTTCTTCGGTGAATCATATTTTATTCCTGTAATTTCTTTTGAATATAAGATATAATCAATCCGTAGCATATTTAATAAACCTTTATAAGTATGCCCAATGCCGTTGCCACATTCTTTAAATCCATCTTGTAGATCTTTTTTGATGGTCTTGTATGCATATGAGGTTGGGGTATCATTCATATCTCCACAAAATATAATAGGCATTGTACTCGAAGAAATTTCTTCTCTGATAAGATTAGCCTGAGATGCCCGTATTCTTTGGTTTACATTCATTTTACTAATGGTCTTATGCAATGAGTTTGGTGTGTTCCATATCGAACCTATTCTTTTCTGATTGAAGTTTGTCGTCTGTAGATGGGCACTGATTAATCGTATCGTTTTGTCTTCAACCAGCAAGTCTGTTGCAATGGCGCTGTTATTGCTATTGTTGAATAATATAGGCTTTATGTTTTGTATTGGATAGCGTGAAAAAATTGCTACTTTTAAATAAGCACTCCCATTTTCGGAGAAGGTATAATATGGTAAAAAGCTAAGACATTTTCTCAGAGAGTCTCCTATTTCCTTGTTGTTAGGATATTCTTGAATACAAAAAATGTCTACATTTTCTGTTTTTACAAACTCTACTATTTGGTGTAAATTGTCATAACTATCATTCTTAGCCTTATTTTCACTTATATTAAAGGTCATTACCCGTATATTCTTTCCTCCTGGATCTATTTTTGGAGAAGAGTTAGGAAGTTTGTAGCCGGCTCCTAGAAAACCAATACAGAACGTGATGGCAATAATGGATGCGATGATAAACCTTTTAGTAATAAGTAGGTATAAGCAGCTTAGTATATTGAGGATTAAGATTACAGGTAATATTAGTCCTATAAAAGGAATAATACTATAATCTCTAGGGTCAAAGAATGGGGAGAGGACACCTACAATTGTAGTGCCTGCAATGAGTAGACTAAAAATAACAATATAAAAGTTTACTAATTTTATTGCAGCAACTTTTCCCATTAAATTCAGATTTTTAAATAATATATTTATGAATAGTTTCTATTAATTTATCCTTGCAGATTGGCTTTGCTAAGAACTCATTACAACCTGAATCAATCGCTTTTTTTATGTCTTTTTCATAAGCTTTAGCACTAATTGCAATAATGATAATGTCAGGAGAAACTTGACGGATAATTTTTGTTGCTTCAAATCCATTAAGCGTTGGCATATTCAAGTCCATCAGGATCATATCAGGATTATATTCTTCAAACATTCTCACAGCCTCCACCCCATCTAGCCCCTGTAACAAAGTATACTCTTCTCCTATCATTGCATCTATCAGTTGATAACTATTATCATCATCGTCGGCAACTAAGATCGTACAATTCTGATCGAAAGAATAGTTCTTGACCGAATTATCAGTATTATTTATTTCTCCTTCCACGTTTTTTGTAGGTTCATATGGCAATGTAAAAGTGAAACAAGATCCTTTTTCTAATTCTGATTTAACTGATATTTCTCCACCAAGACGCTCTACTATAGAACGACAAATCGCTAAGCCCAATCCGGTTCCAATAGCATTGCTGTCAACTTGCATAAATCGTTCGAATATTTTATCTAATTGATCCTCTATTATTCCGATTCCGGTATCATTTACATAAACTTTGATCTTATTGTCTATTACCTCAAAACCATACTTTATATATCCTTTCTTCGTGAATTTTTGAGCATTAATAATAAGGTTTGATAGAACTTGATGTATTCTGTTTCTATCGGATCGTATCCATAACTCTGTTCCTATATTATTATAGATAAGTTCTGTTTCGGGATGGCATTGAGATGCGTATGTTTCATATATCTCCAGACATAACATGCCAAAATCAAAATCTTCGGGTTCAAATTCTACAATGCCGGATTCTATTTTCGAAAAGTCTAAAATTTCATTCACTAAGGCTAATAACCGACCACTATTGGACTCGACGAAATTAAAATAATAATTTCGTTTTTCCTGATCATCGGTTTCTGCTATAATGCGAGAGAATCCTAATATCGCATTCAAAGGTGTGCGTATTTCATGACTCATGTTAGATAGAAATGCAGATTTGAGCTTGTCTAACTGCTCTGCCTTCAACTTTGCTGTTGTAAGCTCTTTTTCTATTTTTTTAAGTTCTGTAATATCCCAACCTAAACCTATAACTAGAGATGAATTATCCGTTTCGCTGTTTAATCGTATTTTAAGGATATCAACATATCGGATATTTCCATCATCATCTACAAATTCCTGAAATACTCTTTGGGGAACTCCGGTTTCAAATACCCCTATGTCTTCAGCCCGATATCTCTCCGCTAATTCTTTGGGGAAAATATCAAAGTCCGTTTTATCGGAAAAATCATCATTTTGAACGAGATAAAATTGTGTTGATATCTTATTCCAATATATATATCTATAGTCGTTCAAAGGGTTTTTAATGAATACAGAAATAGGCATATTATCTAAAACCATATTCATGAGATTACGTGTGTTTTTACTTTCAATCTCAGCGTATTTCTGTTTCGTAGTATTTGACCAGTAACTCCATATAAATTTTGTACCGAAAGTATCTCTCGTCAAATATGAGATACAGTCAAAGTAAGAAGTCTTTTCAGTCTCACTATCTGTGTAAATTATATTATACTTATAGCTTTCATTCGATTCCAGATTTTTTAGAATAAGCTCCCATTGTTCTGTGTTAAGTTGTTTGAGATCTGATATTTTATAATCGGAAATATCTTTATCTTTTGATATATTATTGTGAAGTAAAAATTGTTGATTGGCAAATATTAGTTGGCCATCTTCCATATAAACTCCAAAAACATGATCGCTTGTCACATTATTCATGAAGTTTACTGTTTCATATTCCCAACGATTTTTTATAACATCATCTATATTTTGCACGTACCCTTCTATGATTGTTTCGCCTTTATATTCGTATACACTGGTTATTTGTGTTCTTATATAAGATACAATCGAGTAATTGTCTTTCGTGTAAACTCGTCTGTAGTCCAGGTATTTACCGTTGTAAATCCTGCCGTTCAGATAATCTATAAATGCCTCTTTGTCGGCCGGATGTATTTTAGATGAATATTCATCAATAGATATAATCGCTTCCTCTTCAACTATAGAGAATATATTTCCAAATCCGGAATAATACAACATTCCTACTTGAGGATTATATTTCCAATGTCCTATTTTTGCTATTTTTTGCGTTTCTTTTAGCTTTCGGTTGGCGTTATCCAACCTCTTTTTCATTTGGCTACGCTGAGTTATATCACGATATTGACAAAGTACAAACTCCTTTTCATAAAGTTGTATGATACATTTGAAATATATGGTGTTTCTTTTTAAAGGAAGATCATAGTTAAGGCTTGACGTTCCTCCATTTGTTACAACATCATCGAAATGAGCTTTAAAATTTAATGCAGTTTCTTCGGGGAGTATATCAAAAATATTTTGCCCTACAATTTGTTCCGATTTTAGAAACCAGTGATTTGATTTTATAATGCAATCTACACAGGTTCCGTCGTAGCGGAATAAAAAAAGCGAATCACAGGTTTTTAGTAAAATTTCAAAGGCTCTTTCTCTATCATGCAACAGATTAACATTGGTCTCCTCCGTATTACTATAGGATACATTCCCTACATATTTGTTTATTAATTCTTTCTGTAATGCAAAATTGTCATATTCCAGATCTTTTATGCGCTGTATCAATTCATCTTTGGAATATTGTCTATATTTTATATCCATTGTATATAGTGTATTAAAAGAGGAAACTATACTTATAAATACTATCAAAAAAAGATGATTATAACAACACCAATGAGGGTATAATGGTTTAGTGGTCTCAACGGTTTTGCCACTATATATTTTATCCAAAACTGGTTTTGTAAATTTAAAATATCAATCAAATAACGTGGAATATAGTATGATCAAAACTTTATTTAGTTTTTCTTATCTGTTACTGATTTATATTTGTTTTTTGTAAAAGTATAACAATGAAGTATAAAGCTTTCTGTCTATTTAGGGCAAATTTTAGGCTTACTTCATGTTTATAATTATAAAAAAGAAACTAATTACTACGCTTAATCCTCGTTTCTATGTTATAACTGTTTATAGGGGATATCAAAGATGTTTCCTTCTTGTATATTCCCTGTTTGGAGTCCTTTCTTCAACCAACGTATACGTTGAGCAGATGTTCCGTGATTGGAGGTGTCGGGAACCGTGTATCCTTGCGATTGCATTTGCAAGCAGTCGTCTCCAATCTGCGAAACTGCATTCAGTTCTTCTTCTATATCACCGTCTTCAAGCGAATTGAACTTTTCATTATCGTGACAGGCCCATACTTCAGCATAAAATTCAGCTTGTAGTTCAAACCTAACGTTAAGCTCGTTACTTTCTTTTTCCGCCAACTGTTGTTGCTTTTGTTGTACTTTTTGCACCGTACCCATCAAGTATTGTACGTGATAACCTACTTCGGGAACTATATATTTTAGCCCGTTCTGAGCAAATATGTCAGTCCATACATCTTCTGTATCGGCCAATATCGTTTTTGCAAAAGTAGCAGCAGATTCTTCTTGGGCAGATGACACATAGATTTTCTCCGGCGATATTATATCGGTTGCTTGCTGAGTCATAAACTCCATAGGGTTACCGCCAGCAAGCCCAATAATGAAACCAATTATGATTGTTCCGCCAATGCCTAAGGAAATTTTACCCGAAGACCTTTCTCTTCCACGGTCATCTACGTTGTCACTAGTCCTTCTGCCATCCAATCTCATATTTTGTATTCTTAGATGTTGCTCAAGTATACATTATAAATACAAACGTATAAAACAAAGAGATTGTTTAAATCTTCCTTTGCCTCTGTTTGTATCTCTTGCTGCTGCATCATGCGAAGAAAAAGTGTTATTGGATTAGTCCAATTTCCTGAATGGCGGTTTTACTACCTCTGCTTTCAAATTCTTTTCTCGTACTTTAATAAAAATAGGAGTTCCCAGCTTAGCATATTCCGGTTTTACATAACCTAGTCCCACTCCTATTTTTGAAGTTGGCGACATTGTACCCGAAGTGACTGTTCCTATTTTTTCATTATTTTCGTTTACGATATCGTAGCCGTGACGTGGAATTCCTTTTTCAAGCATCTTGAATCCACACAGTTTCCGATTTACGCCTTCCTGCTTTTGCTTTTCAAGTATTTCGCGAGCAGTGAAATCCTTTCCTTCTGTAAATTTGGTAATCCAACCTAATCCGGCTTCGATAGGAGTAGTTGTATCATCCAGATCGTTTCCATAGAGGCAAAATCCCATCTCGAGGCGAAGTGTATCGCGAGCACCCAGTCCTATCGGTTTAATGCCAAACTCTTCTCCTGCCTCAAAAATAGCATTCCATATATCTTCTCCGTATTCAGGGTAAAAGTATAACTCAAAACCTCCTGCTCCGGTATATCCTGTATTGGATATAATTACGCTCTCTAGTCCCGATCCCTTAAGACTACCAATAACAAAAGAATAATAAGGAATCATTGTTAGATCTATCTTGGTTAGCTTTTGAAGCGTCGCCAAGGCTTTAGGTCCCTGTATGGCTAATTGGGCTATCGTATCTGATGAGTTTTCAAGATCAGCCAATTCTTCATTATGATCTGTCAACCATTTCCAGTCTTTCTCTATGTTCGATGCATTTACTACTAACATGTATTTCTCGGGTTCGTAATGATATATGATTATATCATCTACTATTCCACCCTGATCGTTAATAATGGCAGTATACTGGGCTTTACCTATTTCAAGAGTCGCAACATCATTGCTTAACATTCTCTGTAAAAAAGGAAGAGCTCTGGATCCTTTTACCCATATCTCGCCCATATGAGATACATCAAATACTCCCACGCCTTTGCAGACGGTCATATGTTCATCTATAATACCTGAATATTCGATCGGCATGTTATAGCCCGCAAATTCATGCATCTTAGCGCCAAGAGCAATGTGGATGTCTGTAAATGGAGTTTTTTTCATTACTTATTATATTTCGTTATTAGTGTTCAATATTACTAAAAAGTAACAAAAGTAACACATAATAATATAGGTTTTACTTGTTACTTTTTATTATTTATAGTGTGTTTTCATATAATATAGATAATTTTATTCACATTAGAAAATGAATGGACCTATCTATATAAAGAGGGATTTATTTACTCGTTACCAATTCTGCAATTTTAACGATCACCTGTACAGCTTTTTCCATCGATTGGATAGGTACAAATTCGTAACGTCCGTGGAAGTTATGCCCACCTGCAAAGATATTCGGACAGGGCAACCCCATAAATGATAGACGTGCACCATCTGTTCCTCCTCTGATAGGTTTCACAATAGGGGCAACGCCTACAGCAGTCATTGCTTCGAAAGCCAAATCAACCACATGCTTTACAGGCTCAACCTTCTCGCGCATATTATAATATTGGTCTTTTATTTCTACAGTAGTACTATCGGGGTATAGTTTATTGATGAAAGCGATAGTGTCTAACATTACCTGTTTGCGCTTTTCGAATAATTCACGATCGTGGTCACGTATTATATAACCTATGGTTGCAGCATCTACGGTTCCCGATATATTTGTCAAGTGGTAGAAACCTTCATATCCGGTAGTATGCTCGGGACGTTCATTTGAGGGTAGGAGAGAGACTAGTTTGTTGGCTACTACCAATGCATTAACCATCTTGTCTTTCGCATATCCGGGATGTACGCTTCGTCCCTGTATATTAATTTTTACGCCGGCAGCATTAAAATTTTCGTACTCTAATTCGCCAATAGGTCCACCATCTATCGTATAAGCCCATTCGCAGCCAAATTTTTCAACATCAAAATAGTCGGCACCTGCGCCAATTTCTTCATCAGGAGTAAATCCTATTCGGATTTTTCCATGCTTGATTTTCGGATGATCTTTCAAGTATTTGATTGCAGTCAATATTTCTGCTATGCCTGCTTTGTCATCCGCACCTAATAGTGTTTTACCATCAGTTACTATCAAATCCTGACCTACATAGTCTTGCATCTCAGGAAAATCGTTAGGAGATAAAACTATATTAAGCTCTTTATTTAATATGATATCTTTTCCGTCATAATTTTTTACAATCTGTGGATTTACATCTTTACCCGTTAAATCGGGGCTGGTATCCATATGCGCAACGAATCCTATTGCCGGCACTTTTTTATCTGTATTAGCCGGAAGAGTTGCCATTATATACCCTTTTTCATCCAGAGAAATGTCTTCTAAACCCATTTCATACAACTCTTTTTCGAGTTCACGGGCTAGAACCATTTGTCCGGGAGTACTTGGTGTTGCACCTGTTTCAGTGCTTGATTCTGTGTCAAATTTTACATACTTCAAGAAACGATCTACTACTGTCATATTCTCTATTTATTTTTTATAATATTTTTATCGAAAAATCAAATTTGTTAACGCTTTGATATCTAGTATTTTCTTTCTGCAAAAGAGTTTCATACAAATGTAGTAAAAGGAAATCAAAGGAAAAAATTGAAATCATATTTTGTGAATATGAAAAATTTATCTACTTTTGTCGCGGGTAAGTCCTATACGGTCAGCTCCCGATTAATCCCCCAGGGTTTGATCGCAGCAAGGGCCGTCGGTTGTAGCGACGCGATATAGTAAGCTTACCCATCTGCCTCTTTAGCTCAGTTGGCCAGAGCACGTGATTTGTAATCTCGGGGTCGTTGGTTCGAATCCGACAAGAGGCTCAAAAAGACTATCCAAATTGGATAGTCTTTTTTGTTTATATCTATTTTTATCCTCAATATAATAATAAAACAGGGTTANNTAACCCTGTTTTATTATTATTATTATTATTGGAAGTACGTAATTTCTGCCTTTTGATATACTGAATTACCAACCTTTTACAGCTCCGCCCTTAAATACTTCTGCAGCAACTTTCTCTACCTCTTCCGATTGATACGATTCTACAAACTTTTTGATTTTGTCACTATCTTTATTTTCTTCTCGGGTCACAATCAGATTGACATAAGGAGACTCCTTATCTTCTGCAAAGACAGCGTCTTTAAGTAAGAGCCCTGCTTGTCCTGCAAAATTATTGTTGATGATAGATAAAGATACTTTTGCGTCATCTAAGACTCTAGGGAGTTGTGGCGCTTCTAGTTCTAATATCTCCAGATTTTTAGGATTTTCTATTATATCAACTAGTCGTGGAGAGGTTGCACCATCTTTGAGTTTTATCAATCCCGACTTTTGTAATAATAGCAATGCTCTGCTATTGTTTGATGCATCATTCGGGATCACTACTACACTTCCATCTTTCAACTCATCCAAACTTTTTATTTTTTTTGAATATGCTGCCATTGGATATACAAACGTATTACCTACGATGGCAAATTTATACCCACGGTTCGTAGTTTGTTCTTCTAAAAAAGGCTTTGTTTGGAATACATTGGCTTCTATATCTCCTTGATCTAATGCTGTGTTTGGCATTACATAATCACTGAATTGTACTAATTCTACTTCTAGTCCATATTTTTCTTTCGCTACTTTTTTAGCCGCTTCGGCTATTACGTATTCAGGGCCTGAAGATACCCCTACCTTAATATGATTTGGGTCGCTATTTTTTTTGTTTCCGCAAGATGTGAGTAGTATAAGGGATGCACATATAGTAATCAATCCATTTATTTTCTTCATACTGATATTATATTTTCTAAATTATTAAATAATGACTTGGCTAATCGTATTTGTCTTCAATGATAAAATAATAACCTGCAAATCTTCATCTAGCACAAAAGTAAAGAATCTAATTATAATAAAAAACTTATGACCTGTATAGTCTCTGCAAAAGTATAAGGCTTCCATTTAATCATAAATACCATAAATGAGGTATTTATTGTATAAGCGATATCGTTAATTTTGTGTTTTGTAAAGAACAAAGGAGAATATTGAAAATATAATTTTATAAAATAGCTTGGATTGTGTACTTTTGGCAAAATAATTAAAAGAAACAATCTATATATTTAGATGATTGAAATAAAGAATGTAACAAGGGTTTTTCAGGGAAAAAATACGTCTTCTACTGCTCTGTCGAATATATCCCTTACTGTCCCTAAAGGTAAGATATTTGGTATAATAGGAGAGTCGGGTGCAGGCAAAAGTACGCTGATTCGCTGCGTGAACTTATTGGAACGCCCTACTTCTGGCGAAATATATATTGATGGACAAAATATGATGACTTTGTCTCCTACGGAGCTCACAGCTACCCGAAGGAAAATAGGGATGATATTCCAACACTTCAACTTGCTATCCTCAGCTACGGTATTTGAAAATATTGCATTTCCCCTAAAGCTGAATAAAACACCTAAGGAATTAATTAGACAACGGGTTTTGGAGTTGTTGGCTCTTGTTGGTTTAGAAAACAAAGCTGATGATTATCCTGCAAAACTTTCGGGTGGGCAGAAACAGCGTGTTGCTATTGCGCGCGCTTTAGCTAATAATCCTCAAATCCTTTTGTGTGACGAAGCAACTAGTGCATTAGATCCGGCAACTACTTATTCTATTCTTTCGTTGTTGAAAGATATTAATAAGAAGATGAATATTACAATATTGTTGATTACACATGAAATGGAAGTTGTAAAAACGATTTGTGATGAAGTGGCTGTCCTCAACAAGGGAGAGTTGATAGAGCAAGGGCTGATCACTGAGATCTTTTCACATCCTAAAAATGAATTGACCAAATACTTTATAGATTCTTCTATAAGACTGCATATCCCTTCTAATTATTTAGATCGGCTGACAGAGCAATTTATGGATAATAAACATATGCTCATTCGATTGGAGATATCGGGACAGTCTGAAGCAAATGCAGTGCTATCGGATATTGCGAAGTTGTATGAGGTCAATAGTAATATTGTATGTGCTCAAATAGATCATATAAAAGGTGTTAAGTTTGGGGTTATGCTGATAGAATTACACGGCTTGCCAGAAAATGAAGTATTAGCTGTTGAGTATTTAAAAAGTAAAAATATAAACGTAAGTGTTTTAGGATATGTCTAGTGAAATGATCGATTTATTGTTAAAAGGGACAGGTGAAACAATCGTCATGACCCTTGTGTCCGGTTTTTTTAGTTTTTTGCTGGGATTACCACTTGGAGTTTGGTTGTATATAACACGCAAGGGACAGATAAAAGAAAATTTGCTATTGCATAATATCCTATCAACGGTCGTAAATATTTTTAGGGCTATACCTTTTATTATTCTTATTGTATGGATGATTCCTTTCACTCGCGCATTGGTGGGAACGTCAATAGGAGTTTTAGCTGCACTTGTTCCATTGAGTATTGGGGCTGCTCCTTTTGTTGCCCGAATGATAGAAAATAGTCTAATCGATGTGCCGAGTGGTTTGATAGAGGCTTCTCGATCGATGGGGGCTACGCCATTTCAGATCGTCAAAAAAGTTTTATTGCCTGAGGCATTACCATCCATTGTAAACTGTGTATCTATAACGTTAATTATGCTTGTCGGCTATTCTGCTATGGGGGGTGCTGTGGGAGCCGGAGGATTAGGGCAAATCGGTTACCAATATGGCTATGTTGGCTATAATCTGGAAATAATGAATATCGTTTTAGCTTTGCTCGTAATATTAGTCTTTATAATCCAATATACAGGTAATTATATTTCTAAGAAATTTGACCATCGATAACCGCTTTACTCTTAGAACATAATGAATAATATTCATAAATTCAGTTAGAGAATGAAACTATCTTATTTTTTATTTACAATTATTCTTAGTTTGGTATCTCTTTCTATTGATGCACAGATAGCTGATGCAGATACGTTGAGGTCTTTGGCTGCACGTAAAGGCACTGTTATTGTTGATGTGCGTACAGTAGAGGAGTACAATGAAGGGCATATCGAATCGTCTANNGATCTGTCGAAGTGGCAGACGAAGTGCTAAAGCCAAAACTGAGTTGGAAGAGGCTGGATTTACGAATGTATATAATGGGGGTGGCTGGGAACATCTAAAGGCTATTTTAGAAGCACGAGAAGAAGAGTAGCACGAGAAGTTTTCGTCCTTATAAAAAATAAGGATGAAGGTGTAAAATAGTATTCTTATTTTTGGTCAGAGTTCAGAAAATATACTAATTTTACAACACCGATTGCGAAAGTAGCTCAGTT
>NZ_DLIY01000012.1:0-139171 GCF_002483985.1 Dysgonomonas sp. UBA7630 | reverse complement strand
CTATACTCAATTGAGTATAGGCCTATTTTATTAGAATTTATTTATTTACGTATAAAAACTGAAATGTAAATATTTTGTCGTTTTTTTACCTCTAACAATAAATATAAAAACAGTATCGTCTTTCTTTGAAATGTATAATTTACAATATTCTTAACCGTTCAATTACTTGAAAAAGTTTCTAAAAATTAAAGATAATTCAATTTTTAATTTAAATCAATTACTGATGCATCATCACCGTCAGAAACTGAAATGAAATATTTATTTTTAGCTTGAATTTCAAATGCTATTACTCCTTTTTTTACAATATTTGGATTGCACTCCTCAAAGTATATCCCATTTCCCGATGCAGCTAAATCAAGATTCAAGCTATTTGATGCCGCATATATCGCACCCTTCTCATCTATAAGATCAAAATAATTGTATTCAATAATTGCTTGATTATTTGAAGTGTTTTGATATGTGATGTAGACCAACAAGACAAGAGTTCCATCCTTATTTTTTCTGTCATAGGCAATCTTCGTTATTGTAAATTTAAATTTCCCTGTAATAACAGATTCATTTATTTTAGGTAAAACAATGCTTTCGGATGAAATTTCTTTATTGGTTGATGCATTTTCAGAATTCGTAGATTGCTCTATATCTGATAATTTCTCTGTCTCTCTCTTTCGGTTGTCTCCATTGATCATAATCACAAAAACTAATATTATAATTAAACCTAGAGTTACAAATAAACACCCAATATTTAATGCTTTTCTTTTATTTTCTAATTTATTATCACTTGTCTTTTTCATAATAATTTATTGGAGTATTCTTTTTTGACTCCGATTTTAAGTGTATTATCTCAGATTCTCTTTTCTTTCATTTCTTTTATATATAGTTTTTAACCACTTCTTTTATTTCATTGGCATATTGGTATATATCATCTAAAGAAGATATATTGTGCCTTGTTTCCTTTTTTTCTTTATCAAAAGTTACAATGTATTTATTTGTAGGTGAGTTAAAATACAATCGGACTATAGGTTTTCGATTATTATTATCAAATATTATTGCAAAGTAAGTTTGAGCATCCCTATATGTTATTCTCGATACATTTACAACTTCTCGAAGTATAGCCTTAATCAACATGAAGCCTTCTAGTTCTTCTTCTGTAGTAACTATACCATTCTTTTTATCTTCAACAATTAGTGATTCTGGTTGTTCGGGTTGCTCTTCTTGAGCAACTTCTGTCTTTAAAGCCGTTTTCAGACGATCTGAAATAGTATCGCTAATCAAACCTGAAATAGACTTCTTCACTAGAGAAGTAAACTGTTCTAATAGCTTAGGGGTGATAACACCATCATAAACCTGTTTTGCAAATAATTTAACAAACTCAGGACTCGGATTTGAAAATTCGTTGTTAATAACCATTTTCAACTGACTTGTGTATTTTAATTCACTTGCAGAGCTCAATATATTATCAACATCAAAATATGTTTTATGGAATTTTTTTAATTCCTCTACTGTGTTGCTTTTGAGATCAAATAAATTGATTTCAAGAAATGGCTTCTCATCCATTTTATTAGGCGTTTCAAGGTCTGTATAGAACTTGTAGACTATTCCATTAGTCAATAACCCGAATTTAGCATTTGATACATGGAAGTAACGCAACAGCTGATTGTCATGTAAGGTCAGATCTTGCTTCCAGTGCTTGCACTCTACTAAAACGACAGGCTGATTATCTCTAAATATAGCATAATCTATCTTTTCTCCTTTTTTTGTTCCTATATCACAAGTAAACTCCGGCATTACTTCTAATGGATTGAACACATCATAACCCATTGCTTGAAGAAAAGGCATAATTAAAGCATTTTTAGTTGCTTCTTCTGTTTGAAGGCTGTCTTTTAGCTTTTCGGCTCTGTCTGAAAGCTGTTTAATTTGATCTTTGAAGTCCATGGTATCATTTGTTTAAAATTAATCTTCAAAATGAGTTTCTTGATATTTCGTTCTATATTAAAATAGTTTTCTCATTTTGTTTAAGTTTATAATGAAATCAGTATATTCTGAAAATAGATTTAAGGAATGACAAGCTATTTGACCAGAGTCTAAGCTTTGATTAATTATCAAGGATTAACAATGTCTTCATGTTCGGATTTCGATACTATAACCTTTTTATATAAAGGTGTTTAGTGCTTTTCAAAAGTAGATAAAAGGAAAATATAAATCAAATAAATTTAAGAAAAATTTATTTAAAATAAACATTTTAATACTGATACTCGAAGCTAAAAAATATTCAGAGAAGATCTACAGATATTTCTTTACAAAATCTGAAGTGACAAGAAAAGGCATAATTCAACTGAGAAGTTAAAAGAATAGATTTTAATAAAAAAATCAATGCTTTTTCCCTTTAAATAAATTATTTAAGATGCAATAAACTAGAAAAGCAAGGTAGGATACCACCACTACACTCAGCATAACCAAATTAACAGCATTAATATCCATAGCATAAATTGTTTTTGTTTACTCAAATGTATTATATGATTATTTCATTTCGATTAAAATTTTATTAAGTATTTGCTAAATAATAATTTATGTAGGAGTTGCTAATATTACTTTTGTATGCAACTTTTTTTAGATAACAATCATCTATATATTATAAAGAGGAGTAAATAGTAACACTTATATATTTTATTATGAAAAACATAAGCTCGTATTTCAAATTATGCCTTGTGCTGGCGTGTTTATTATTTGTAGCATGCTCGGATGATAACAGTATACAGAATTTTCCCGGTGGAACTTCTGCTCAATTATTGCCGATAAAAATATCCGGAGAAAAGAATGGTGGTCAGAAAGTGTTCGTATACGATAATTACAATCGCCTTATAAGTTGTAGTTATTTTTCTAAATCAGATAAGAAGCTATCTAAGATCAGCGAACTTAAAATACAATACGATGCACTGGGGCGTGTAGATAAAGCTACACAGGAATCCTCTGAAGGCGAAAGTTATACTTATACAATAACTTATGAGGGATCACATATAGTAGTGCAAGATAAATATTATACGCGACATATTGACATTGATACACAAGGCAGAGTGTTGAAAATGAAGCAATATTATGCAAATAACAGAGATGCATCGATAGAATATAATTACCAATACGATCAGAAGGGTAATTTGATAAAGAACGACTTTAACAACAATTATTATTCATACACCTATGACGATCACAATGGTATATATAGCTCTGTGAATACGCCTCAGTGGTTTTTGGTGACTATGCTGGACGCTACTTTTATTTATAATAATTATACTCAAATACAAGTGTCTTTTTTAGATGAGAATGGAAAAGAGCAAACACCTACCACCTTTAAGATAACCCACATTTACAATGAAAATGGATATCCGGTTAAATATCATGTTCCTAATATGACGTTTTGTGGAACGCCACCCTTACCGGAAAGTGATTTTAGAGTGGAATACCAAGAAGCCAAGGTTCTCGAGGTATATTATTGATTGTAATTTACTTTTTAATTATACAAGGACAATATTCGTTGTCCTTTTTTATTATGGGAATATCTTATATTGTTATAGAGAACGTTCTTTTAGTACTCCAGATAAATCTGATGACTGTTTCTCTTAAATAAATTAATACTTTTGTCTTGTTTAAATGAAAAATCTATGGATATTTTAAGGTCTGTTTTTATATTTATTCTTGCCGGTATATGCGAAATTGGCGGTGGATATCTCATTTGGTTATCAATAAGAGAAGATAAGCCTCTATGGTATGGAATTCTTGGTGGTNNTAGTCGCTACTTTTCAGGAGTCTAATTTCGCAAAGGTTTATGCAACATATGGCGGCTTTTTCATCGTTTTATCACTCCTTTGGGCATTTGTGTTTGATAAATATATTCCTACTAAATATGATATTATCGGAGCACTAGTCGCATTGATCGGTGTTTGCATTATCTATTATTCTCCTCGCGAATAATAGATAAAGGATAGGCAATTATGTATTCTTTTTGTTGTCGACTAAAAGAATAAACGCCATTTAAATGTAAAAGTAAAAATGATAACTATTCCGGGTCAGTATTAAACTTCCATTCTTTGTTTACAAAATCAAATACAATTGATAATTCCGATACAGAAGGGAGTTTTAGGAACTTATATTGAGTAATTATAGCTATTCTTGCTCCTTGTAGTTTTGATACATTCTCATTCCATTCCGAGATTTTATTGAAGTAGGTATTTACACTTTCAATATCGGAAGAAGATATCGCTTTGTTAATATCATTTACTAAACCTGCGATATCAAGATTATTATAAGACTCGTTAAGTTTCTTATAATTTTCCATATAACGATCTTGAATTTCTTTTACGTCCATAGCATTGAGAGTTTTGTATATTAAATATGTTATATGATATAAAGTTAAGTAAAAATAAGTATAAATAGCAGAGATAAACGGTAGATATTTTTATTTGTTTTTTATGAACTCTATACAATTAAAAAAACCTCTGAACCTTTATAAGAGATCAGAGGTTTTTAAGTTTAATATCTAAGTTGTATTATTTCACTTCCCATACATCCTGTTTCATCAGGTAATCTGTAAGCTTACGTACAGGATTTTTAGCTTGTACTTCTTTTACTTGATCTTCTATACCTTGGTCGTATGTTGGCTCTTCTACATCACGAATAACACCTAATGCTAGAGGTAAGCCATTTTGAGGAGACATCAATCCTAGTTTTAGGTGTAATGTGTCATCCTTCGTAGTAGCGTCATGCACCAAAATATCATCGATTGTATAACCATTCTGACCGATTATTACATCTTTGATTTGCCAGCCATCAATTACCAATCCTTTATCTTTGTTTGCACCGAACAGCATTTTTTCTCCATGTTTCAGCAAGATGGTACGTTCGGCTCTCCATGCTCTGTCTACAACATTATCGTGGATTGCATCGTTGAATATTACACAATTTTGCAATATCTCTACAACAGATGTTCCTTTATGCTTTGCAGATAAAGTCAAAACTTCAGTTGTGTTGGCTAAATCGACATCTATACAACGAGCAAAAAAGGTTCCACGTGCTCCCAGTGCTAATTCTACAGGGTGGAATGGATCTTCTACCGTTCCAAAAGGAGAAGATTTAGATACAAATCCTCTGTCAGATGTTGGTGAAAATTGCCCCTTTGTTAAGCCGTAAATCTTATTGTTAAGCAGCAAAATGTTAATATCCACATTACGGCGCACAGCATGTATAAAGTGGTTACCTCCGATCGCCAGGCAGTCGCCATCACCGGTAGCAAGCCAAACCGATAACTCTGGTTTTGCTGTTTTTACTCCTGTCGCAATAGCAGCTCCACGTCCGTGAATGGTATGGAACCCGTATGTGTTCATATAGTAAGGTAGGCGAGAAGAGCATCCGATACCTGATATAACAGCTGTTTTATGAGGTTCTATGCCTAACTCAGCCATTGCTTTATGCAAACAATTGAGAAGAGCATGGTCTCCGCATCCCGGACACCAACGTACGTACTGATCGCTTTTATAATCTTTAGCCTGATGAGAAGAGGCCATTTTTAAATTTACATCTATCATAATTTTACTCTCCTAACTTCTTAGTGAATGCTTCAATCAATTCAGAAACAGCGAATGGCTGTCCCTCCACTTTGTTGTAACGTGATACTTGCAATCCGGGGATTTTGTCCACCAAATAGCCTGCGAATTGACCATTGTTTAACTCTGCGACAATAATATTTTTAAATTTACGGAGTATCGACTCTGTATTCTTAGGCAATGGACTAATAAATCGGAAATGAGCTAAAGCCACTTTATGTCCGAGGATATTCATTTTTTCAACTGCTTCTCGCAAATGTCCGTATGTTCCACCCCATCCGATAACCAATAACTCTGCATCTTCTCCGCCAATTAGCTCCAGTTGGGGAATTATATCCGCCACTTTATCTACTTTTTGTTGTCTGACATCAGTCATTTTTTGATGGTTAGCAGCGTCGGTAGAGATGGCTCCGGTTTTAAAGTCTTTTTCAAGTCCACCAATACGGTGTGTATAACCTTCTAAGCCTGCTTCAGCCCAGTAGCGAACCATTGTTTCATCATTACGTAACGCACTATTCCATTCGTTGCCTGTGTATTGCGATACATCATGCGGAGTTATTGTCGGATATTGGTCTAAGTCTGGAATACGCCATGCCGAAGAACCGTTTGCAATATAACCATCTGTTAACAGTATCACAGGCATAACACGCTCTAATGCGATCTTAGATGCCCAATAGGCCATGTCAAAGCAATCTGTAGGACTAGCTGCTGCCAGTACTACAATAGGACTTTCGCCATTGCGACCATATAGTGCTTGTCTGAGGTCGGTTTGTTCTGTTTTAGTTGGCAGGCCTGTAGATGGGCCTCCTCGTTGAACATCGATAACAATAAGTGGCAATTCAGCCATTACAGCCAACCCTATAGCTTCACCTTTGAGGGCTAAACCTGGTCCGGATGTGGATGTAACTGCTAAGTTACCCGCAAAACTAGCGCCTATAGCCGTACATACACCGGCTATTTCATCTTCTACCTGAATTGCTTTAACTCCTAATTGTTTAAATTTAACGAGCTCTTGCAAAATATCTGTTGCCGGAGTAATTGGGTATGAGCCCAAGAACAGCGGTTTACCAGAATTTTCGGAAGCAGCAATCAATCCATATGCTGTTGCTGTATTTCCATTAATATCTATATAGTATCCTTTGTCAATATTTACAGTCTCTACCCTATATGAAGAGATAGACATATTGGTATTATGTCCGTAATTAAATCCATCGGCTAGTACTTTAAGGTTTGCTTCTACCAAAACCGGTTTCTTTGCAAATTTGTTAGAAAGTATATGGTTAGCTACATCCAATGGACGATTAAATAACCAGCATACAAGTCCTAATGCAAACATATTTTTACTTCTGACACGAGATTTCATATCCATTTCCATACCTTCGAGGCTACTCTTAGTTAGTGTTGTTATCGGTACGGAGATTATCTGCTGTGTTGTCAGTCCTAATTCTGTAAATGGATCTTCTGTAGCAAATAGAGCCTTTTCCAAATCACGTTTTCCGAAAGAGTCTGTATCGATAATTATAACAGAATCTTTTTTCAACGATTTGGCGTTTACTTTCAAAGCAGCAGGATTCATTGCAACCAACACATCAGACATATCACCTGAGTTGTAAATTTGGTTACCTAAATGTACTTGAAAGCCTGAAACTCCATACAGAGTACCTTGAGGTGCTCTGATTTCTGCAGGAAAATCGGGGAATGTAGCTATCTGATTTCCAAAGATAGCAGAGAGGTTTGAGAAAATGGTTCCGGTTAACTGCATACCATCTCCCGAATCGCCAGAAAAACGTACGACTATGTCTTTTACGTCCTTAATTTTTACTGTGTTTTGCATTACTTACTTTAATAACAGATAGTATTTATTTAATCTTAAACAAAGGAAAAAAGTATTCATGAATAAACAAACTTATTTATATGAAAAATATCAAAATAATACTACTTTGTTGATAAAACTTTTCTATGTTCGGATAGGCTAAACTAATAGAGTTCTTATATTTAAAAATAAATTACGTTTTTCTATATTTTTTAGAGAAAAAGCATAGTTGGAATTCCTTTTTTATGTCATTCAACAAATTGAGAACAATATTCAACAGCCTTTTTTACATCGTCAATATTTTTGAAGTCAAAATTTAATTCCTTTAGTTGCTCTTTTATCTCAAGCTCATGCTTTTTAAATATTTTTGCTAAAGAGTCAAAAGAGTTGAATTTCTGGAATTTTCCTTTTATTTTTAAAAAATATGAACTTTTCGGATGCTTTACAACGTCTTTACCTAATACCAAATCAGGGGTGTGACCATTGAAGTCCTGATTTATATTTTTCATTTCAGTAGAGGAGTTGTTGACAGACCTCATACCATAAGCTCCTGTTTTTCCTTTAGATATAAAACTAGAGTACCATTTTATATATAATGGTAAGGTTTCTGAATTAAGTTTTACTTTTTCATAAAACTCATCGTTTTTTATATGTTCAAAGACTCGGTCATTGATATTAATAAACGATATAAGGGAGGGGTTCGCTAGCTCCATAATGACGTTATTATCTCCCATAAATACCATTTTTCCTGTAAATATATTATAATTGAAGGAGGCTGTAGTTGTGCTTCCCTTCTTGTATATTACTTTCCCTTTCTCAAATTTTTCAAATAGAAATTTAGAATCTGAGTCATCTTGTGCATATGACAACATCGGCAGAAGTATCAGGCATAGAATTGTAAAATGTTTATTTTTCATGGATTGGGTTGGTTTAAATTAATAATATGAATACCATACATTCAATATACATAAGCAGCTCAGAATGTGTGCGAAGATGTTGGCTTGAAAAGCTGTAAACTTAGCTTTTTTTATTTCTTATTCTTTCCACTCTTCATATCCTCCATCAATGCTATATACATCAGAGAATCCTTGTTGCGATAAAAAATCTGCCACTAGTTGGCTACTGTTACCATGGTAACAAATTACCAATATCGGAGTATCTTTCTCGGTCTCGGATAGAAATTTCGGTAGCGATGATTGGGTAAGGTTTATTGCTTGATCATCATGGGAAAGGCTAAAACTTAGCTCATCTCTGATATCTACAAGTACTGCGTGATTCTTATCCAATAATGTTTTAGCCTGAGAGGGATTGATATGTTTAAATGCCATAATAGTCTACTTCATTTTAATTTTATATATACTATTATAACAAAACTATACGGATGTTGTTTGTTTATCGTGCTTCAGGCACAATAATCCAATAGCAGTTAGCAGCCCGTTAAGTAATAATATTTCATATCCTACTGTGTAAGAAAATATCCTTAGGGAAAGAAATTCAATGAGATAGCTTAATGCCGGTGCAAGTATGCATATGTATGGCACATACCTATCTCGTATGCTAACTTTTGAGAAAAGACCGAAGAAAAATAATCCTAGCAATGGTCCATAGGTATATGATGCTACTTTATAAATAGTATCCAACACGTTTTCTTGATGTATAGAATTTATGATAAGGATCACCAGTAAAAATGCCAAACTAACAAGTTGATGTACTCTTTTTCTTATTTTCTTTGCTTGCTCTTCATTATCTCGTTTGATGTTAAGGATATCTATACATACAGATGTCGTTAATGCCGTTAATGCCGAATCTGCACTGGAGAAGGCGGCGGCAATTATACCGATCGTGAAAAATATAAGTACGGGAAAACCTAAATATTCGGTTGCCATAACAGGCAATATCTGATCGGAATGTTCGGGTAGAGTGATATTAAATTGGCTTGCAAACAATAGCAGCAAGACACCTAATGATAAAAATAGAAGATTGATAGGGATAAATGCGAATCCGTATGTGATCATGTTTTTTTGTGCATCTTTCAGGTTCTTGCATGTTAAGTTCTTCTGCATCATATCCTGATCGAGTCCTGTCATTACAATTGTAATGAATACTCCGCTAAGGAATTGTTTGAAAAAGTTTTGACGGGAAGCCCAATCGTCAAAAACAAATATGCGGGAGTGTTCGTTATTGCTGATCACATTCACTGCTTGTGATATATCTAAGTCCATCTTTGACGCGACTTGCCATATGATGAGTATAACACCCAGTATCAGAGATGAGGTTTGTAGTGTGTCTGTCCATATAATGGTCTTGATACCACTGCGAAATGTATATGCCCAGATAAGTAGAATAATACCGGTAACAGTTGCGAAAAATGGAATATTCCATTGGTCGAAAACAAGTGTTTGCAATATAATAGCTACTAGGTATAGGCGTGCGGCAGCTCCTATGATTTTAGATAAGATAAAAAAAGAAGCTCCCGTTTTATAAGAATAAAAGCCAAAACGCTTTTCTAAATAACCATATATTGTCGTGAGGTTTAGCTTGTAATAGAGGGGAAGTAATATAAAGGCTATTATGAAATATCCAACGGTGAAGCCAAACACCATTTGCATGTATGTCATATCAAATTTGCCTACCATTCCCGGAACAGAAACGAACGAGACTCCAGAGATAGATGTGCCAACCATCGCTATGGCAACTACAAACCAAGGAGATTGCCTATTCCCTAAAAAGAATGCTTCATTATCACTGCTTTTTTTACTTACAAAATGAGAAATAACCAATAGCGTCGTAAAATAGACTGCAATAATAATAAGTATGTATATCCCCATAAGATGATTAGCTATATATTCTTTATATATTCCTGTAAAACGATTCTATGTAGACAGTATTGTTTACAAAGCCAATGTCAGTCATTTTTATATTTGCCAATGTGGAGAAATATAATTAGAAGTGACAATTTGGCATAGGTTTATGTCTGAATCAATTATTTAAGTCTTGCTTAAAATAATTATGCGGGACTAAAGGTAAGAAATAAAGAAGTTGAAAATAATTCGTTGGATATGTTTTTTCTAAAAATGACTATTAATAAAGAAGTAAGTATGATAAAGGCTTATGTTATTATGAGCTGAGTATTTCCTGATTTAACCCCTTTCTCTAAACTTTCTTCAACGTTAATGATACGTTATATTATTTGGAATAAAAAAGTACTGTTTGATTATAAATCAGACAAAAAGTCGGCTCCAATTGTTAAAATAATAATAAAGGATTTTTACTCGGTTAAAAGTGTTAAAAAATAATCTTATCTTGCATCAAGTGTACAGTTTTTGTATTTAAATTTGAAAATAAATTGAACGACAATAATCAGTTATTAAACAATTAAAGATACTTGCATATGAAAAAGATTTGGAAAAATATTTCAACCTATGCTTTGGTTGCATTAGTGAGTATAGGTGCTACTTATGGTATGTATACCTTTATGGATCATCGTAGAGGATATAGTTCAGCCGACTTTTATAATTATGGGGGAGAGTTTAATCAGAAAGGAGTTCATCTCGCCAGTTTGACCGCGGAAGGATACCCTGATTTTACGAAGGCGGCTGAGAATTCGGTACATGCAGTAGTGCATATAAAGTCAACCGTAAAATCACAGGCTCCTGCGCAGGGGCGTCAAAGGGCAATTGATCCATTCGAATACTTTTTCGGATTTGGTGATAGAGGTCAGGATTTTGGCACTCCACAACCGAGTGTAGGCTTTGGTTCCGGTGTTATTATCTCAAAGGATGGTTACATTGTTACTAACAATCACGTTATAGACAAGGCTAATGAGATCGAGGTTACATTAAATGACAATAGAAAGTTTACGGCTAAACTAATCGGTACAGATCCGCAGACAGATATTGCCTTGCTGAAAATAGAAGGGAATGAATTTGCATATATACCTTTTGGCAATTCAGATAACCTGAAAGTAGGAGAATGGGTATTGGCAGTAGGAAATCCTTTCAATCTGACATCTACAGTAACCGCCGGAATTGTAAGCGCTAAAGGTCGTGGTGGCATTGGTGCAAATAGTGGAGATATTCAATCGTTTATACAGACAGATGCTGCTATTAACAGAGGCAACAGTGGTGGTGCGCTTGTAAATACAAACGGAGAACTAGTTGGTATCAACACTGCCATCTATTCACAAACTGGTGACTTTGCAGGATATGGTTTTGCTGTTCCGATCTCTATCGCAGGAAAAGTTGTAGCAGACATAAAAGAATATGGTACAGTGCAACGTGCTGTGTTGGGTGTTATGATTCAAGATATCTCTGTTGCGAAAGAGGCTAATCCGGACAAGACAAAAGGTCTTAAAGCAAATGAAGGTGCTTATGTTGGTGGTTTTGCAGAAATGAGTCCGGCCAAACAAGCAGGATTAGAGGAAGGTGATGTGATTACAGCTATCAATGGCGTGAAGGTTAAGGGAGTGAGTGAACTTCAAGATCAGGTGAACAGGTTCCGTCCGGGAGATAAGGTAAAAGTAGATATAATCCGAGGAAGCTCTACTAAGACTTACGATGTTACACTCAAAAACAGTTCGGGCAATACATCTGTAGTCAAAAAAGGCGACGGTATAGCTGCTGTAGGTGCTGCGTTTAAAGAACTGTCGGCAGACAAGAAGAAAGACTTAGGCGTAAGCTATGGCGTTGAAGTGGCAGGTGTTGATAATGGTGGTAAATTCTATAAAGAAGGAATAAGTAAAGGTTTTATTATCCAGAAGATAAATAATCAACCTGTATCATCTCCAAGTCAGGTAGAAAACATTATTACGTCAACAGCAGGCAGTCAAGATAAAGTATTGTTTATATCCGGAATAACCCCATCCGGTGCAAGGAAATATTATGCGGTAGATCTTAGCGAATAAGTATCATATTCGTATTAAAATATAAATAACGCTTAAGTTCAAAACAATAATGTTACTTAAGCGTTATTTATATGTATAAACTTTATGAAGTACAAAATAATATTCTTTTTAATAAGTACTATTTAAGCCATTCAACAATAAAACCAGACTGTTGATGGTGACTATCTAGTATTTTTTTACTATATTTGCAAACATTTTTGGGGTATTTTATTATACATATCTGTATATGAGGCAGTTAAAGATTACAAAGTCAATTACTAATCGCGAGAGCGCGTCATTAGACAAGTATTTACAAGAAATTGGTCGTGAAGATCTAATTACGGTCGAGGAAGAAGTAGAGTTAGCGCAGGCTATTAAAAAAGGTGACCGAGCAGCACTCGAAAAACTTACAAGAGCCAATCTTAGATTTGTGGTATCTGTTGCAAAACAATATCAAAATCAGGGATTAAGCTTGCCCGACTTAATTAATGAGGGAAATTTGGGACTAATCAAAGCTGCGGAAAAATTCGACGAAACCAGAGGGTTTAAATTTATCAGTTATGCGGTATGGTGGATTCGCCAATCTATATTGCAAGCTTTAGCGGAACAATCGCGTATCGTACGCCTTCCGCTCAATCAGGTAGGCTCGCTGAATAAGATCAGCAAGGCATTTTCTAAGTTTGAGCAGGAAAACGAACGCAAGCCATCGGCAGAAGAGCTAGCAGAGCAATTAGATATACCGGTTGATAAAATCGCCGATTCGCTGAAAGTCTCAGGACGACACATTTCGATGGATGCTCCTTTTGTTGAAGGAGAGGACAACAGCCTGTTAGATGTACTTGTAAATGATGACGCCCCAATTGCAGACCGTAAGTTGATAAACGAATCGCTCCAGCAGGAGATCGAACGTGCATTGTCAACATTGACAGAAAGAGAAAGTGAGATTATCAAAATGTTCTTCGGTATTGGGTATCAAGAAATGACCCTTGAAGAAATTGGTGATAAGTTTCAATTGACACGTGAGCGTGTACGTCAAATTAAGGAGAAAGCAATTAAGCGTTTAAGACAAAATTCGAGAAGCAAATTATTGAAAAGTTACCTGGGCTAAAAATAAATAGTCGGGTATTAAAAATTATAAAGGGAATTAGTTTTACCAATTCCCTTTTTTCTTTTTTTGTCAAACCAAATTAGAATTTCTTTTTTTTAGAAATTCCATTTAAGTGGCTCGAAATAAGCCTGAGGGTGAAGACAAGCAGGGCAGGTCTTGGGTGCCACCTTGCTTTTGATTACAAATCCACAGTTGCGGCATTGCCAGTCGATAGCTTCTTCGCGAGAGAAAACACCATTGCTTTGTACACGAGCCAATAGAGCTTTGTAGCGGTCTTCGTGCATGTTCTCTACTTTTGCTATCATTCGGTACATTACTGCAATTTCTTTGAATCCCTCTTTCTCTGCTATTTCAGCAAATGCAGGATAATCAATAGCCCATTCTTCATGTTCTCCGGCTGCTGCTTCAATTAAATTTTCTTCGGTAGTTCCAACTTTTCCTGCAGGATACATGGCTGTTATTTCAACCATACCGCCTTCTAGAAATTTAAACATACGTTTTGCATGTTCTTTTTCCTGATCTGCTGTTTCAAGGAATATTGCTGCTATTTGCTCATATCCTTCTTTCTTAGCAGTGCTTGCAAACATTGTGTAACGCATTCTTGCCTGTGATTCTCCGGCAAAAGATTTCAGTAGGCATTTTTCTGTTTCTGTGCCTTTAATACTTTTTTCCATAACTTTGATGATAGTTTTTAAAAAATGATTTTTACAAATTTAATATTTAAAATCCTTTTCTAAGAAAGAATTCAAATGATTTTATACCTTTGTGCCCTGAAATTGAACATCAGGACTTGTTATTGTATCGTTGGAAGAGATTATATAAGTACTTCTAAATGTTATAATTTCAGAATGTTATATTTTTCATGTATTTTATAGCAAATAATAAATCACATTAATCCATTCCTCGTTTGTTATGAAAAAAGATTTCCTAAAAGACTTTACTCCTCAGCTATTTATTTCCTTAAGAACATACAATAAAGAAAAATTCATAAACGACCTGATGTCTGGCCTTATAGTCGGCATTGTTGCCCTGCCTCTTGCTTTGGCTTTTGGTATAGCATCGGGTGTTACTCCCGAAAAGGGGATTATAACCGCCATTATTGCGGGATTTATTATATCCTTTATGGGAGGAAGCCGGGTACAGATTGGGGGACCTACAGGAGCTTTTATCGTTATTGTATATGGAGTTGTTCAAACTCACGGCATCAAGGGACTTATTATTGCAACTATTATCTCGGGTGTTATACTTGTACTTTTAGGTGTGTTTAAACTCGGAAAGATTATAAAGTTTATACCATATCCTATTATTGTAGGTTTTACAAGCGGTATCGCCGTTACTATATTTACAACTCAGATAGCAGATGTTTTCGGATTGAACTTTGGCGGTGAAAAACTACCCGGAGATTTTATCGGAAAATGGATAATGTATTTTAAATATTTTGGAACTATCAACTGGTGGAATACACTTATCAGTATAGCCAGTATTTTTATAATTGTGATCACTCCCCGTATTGTAAAAAAAATACCGGGGTCGCTCGTCGCAATTTTGATAATAACAGTAGTTGTATATCTATTAAAAACGTATGCCGGCATAGAAGTGATAGATACTATTGGTGATCGCTTCAGAATCAAGGCCGAGATTCCCGATGCAGAAATTCCGGTCATTAATATGGCTGCAATTATAGACTTGTTACCCGTTGCTATCACTATAGCTATGCTTGGAGCGATAGAATCTCTGTTGTCGGCAACGGTTGCAGATGGTGTGATCGGAGGGGAGAAGCATAATTCTAATACTGAGCTTATAGCACAGGGGATGGCAAATATTGTAACACCTTTGTTTGGCGGTATACCTGCAACAGGAGCTATTGCCCGTACTATGACCAATATTAACAACGGAGGACGCACTCCTATTGCCGGGATCGTACATGCAGTGGTGTTGTTACTAATTTTGCTTTTGTTTATGCCGTTGGCTCAATACATTCCTATGGCTTGTCTTGCCGGAATACTTGTTATTGTATCATACAATATGAGTGAGTGGCGTACATTTAAAGCTCTTTTGAAAAATCAGAAATCCGATATTGCCGTATTATTGATTACATTCTTCCTGACGGTAATATTTGACCTTACAGTAGCGATAGAAGTTGGACTATTATTAGCTGTTGTCTTATTCTTGAAGCGAATAAACGAGGTTACACAAGTGTCTGTTATAAAAGATCAACTAGACCTGACCGACGAAAGTGAGTTTACTCAAAATGAAGAAATACTATCATTGCCCGAAGGTGTTGAAGTATATGAAATAGATGGTCCGTTTTTCTTTGGTATAGCCAATAAGTTTGATGAGAGTATGCGTGAGATTGGCGAAAGCTCCAAGATAAGAATTATTCGGATGCGTTTAGTTCCATTTATAGATTCTACGGGATTACATAACCTGACCGGTTTATGTAGAAAATCGATGAAAGACGGAATACAAGTTGTATTGTCTGGAGTAAGACCGGAAGTGCATGCTATGATAGAAAAGTCGGAAATACCGAATATGATAGGAGAGATTAATATTTGCGATAACATAAACCTGGCTATTGCGAGAGCAAAAGAGATACTCGAAAATGAAGATTAGAGCATCCAAAGCTCAACATATCTCAGAGGGTAAGGTATATTGTTTAATTGATTAAGTTACGCACGATGTATAAATGTATTATGAGTTAATCATAGTATCTTTACATAATGAAAGTATTACTGACCACGCTCAATGCTAAATATATACATACTTCGCTAGCTCTACGATGGTTGTATGTAGCCAACAAAGATAAATTCGATATCTCGTTTAAGGAATATGTAATAAAAGAAGAGGTAACTACAATTGTAGACGATCTTTTATTGCAGAGTCCTGATGTCATAGGTCTCAGCGTATACATCTGGAATGTGGAAAAGGTGAAACTTTTGATTGATTTGATCAAAGAAAAAAGTCCACAAACCATTATAATTATAGGAGGCCCCGAGGTTACTTATGAGCCCGATTATTTTGTTGAAAATTGGGATGTCGATTATCTGATTAGCGGAGAAGGTGAATTTGTACTAGGTGAATTACTTACGGCTATAAGCACTAAAAGTGAGCCTATTATAGATGGCATATCTAAGAAAGGTTCGGTAAGTAGGATTGTCGCTAAAGCTGATTTGGAGAAACTGGCTTCTTTGTCCTCTCCATACCAACTGGAAGAAGATAAGGAGAATATGAAAAACAGATTGCTGTATTTCGAAACATCTCGTGGCTGTCCTTATCAATGCCAATACTGTTTGTCTTCGCTCGAAAAAGGAGTCCGTTATTTTCCCAAGCATCATATTGTTGATAATTTATCTTATTTTATCGAGAGTAATGCCAAACAAATCAAGTTTCTTGATCGTACTTTTAATCTGAATAAGGAACATACACGATTTGTATTTGATTTTTTGATCGATCATTACCGTTCGGGTTTAAGCTGCCAGTTTGAAATATATGCGGACTTGCTGACTGACGAATCAATAAATTATCTCAATCAAAACTTACCGGAAAACTATTTCAGATTTGAGATTGGTATTCAATCTACTTACGAACCTACTAATATTGCAGTAAGACGTAATCAGAATTTTGAATTGCTGGCAGGCAATATACAAAAGCTGATGGATGGCGGTAGAATAGATTTGCACTTAGACCTTATCGCCGGATTGCCTTACGAGACTTATGAGCGATTTGTAAAGTCGTTTAATGATGTATTTCGTTTGAAGGCGAAAGAATTGCAGCTTGGCTTTCTAAAGATGCTGAGAGGTACATCTCTTAGACGCAATGCCGATAAATATGGATACAAATACAGTACTCTAGCTCCATACGAAATAGAGTCGAATAATGATATTACCCACGAAGAGCTGGAACGTATACATGATGCTGAGCATGCTCTCGAGAAATATTGGAATAGCGGGAAATTTAGCCGTACTATGCAAGTATTGACCGACACGTATTATAAAGATCGTTACTTCGTGCTATTTGATGAAATAGGGCAGTATTATAATTTGCACAACCTACCGCATCATGGTTATCGGTTAGAAGATATATTTTTGTTTTTGCACAACTTCTTATTATCCCGAGGCATTGATTTGTTTACAGAGTTAAGAACAGACTATTACTGTAACTTTAAGATACGTCCACACGGATTTTGGGACGATAAAATAGAAAAAAGAGAAAGAAAGCAGCTGTTGTATCAAATAGGGAATGACAAACCATTTTTACAAAAATACGGATTGAATAGAAAAATCATAGAAAAGCAAGCCGCTATTGATATTCTAGAAAATAGTGACAATGAATATTTATTGACTGTTTTTCTTCAGAAGGATAATAGTGTAGAGCATTTGTTTCTCTCCTATACTTTTAAAGAATAATATTATCTTATTGATAGATATTGTTCTTTGACATGATTATCTTTTGAGTAAGAAAAGTGACATTAAAGAAACTATATAAAAGTGTCACTTTTGTCACCTTTTGTCTGTAATTTACTGTTTGTCAGCTTTATGAAAAAGTGACAGTAATTGCCTTATTTATATAAAAGGAAGATGCATAGTTGTTTTGCCATATCGGGTAATTGCTTTGCCCATTGTTTTACTGAGAGTGTTCTGATATACTCATTTTCACAAGTTATATTCATCGCAATACAAAGCTTTGTGGAAGGTGTACAATGCTTGGTAATATCCTCAACCAGCTTCTGATTACGATAGGGTGTTTCTATAAAAATTTGAGTTTGATGTTCATGGTGTATCAGGTTTTCGAGTTGTTTGATTTTTCTGATACGTTCTGCTCCATCGATAGGCAAATAACCGTGGAAAGCAAATCCCTGTCCGTTAAATCCGGATGCCATAAGCGAAAGAAGAATGGACGAAGGTCCTACCAAAGGCACTACTTTATAATTCTTTTTCTGAGCAATAGCTACTATATCACTTCCGGGATCGGCTATAGCCGGACAGCCTGCTTCGGATATAATACCCACATGAAATCCATTTGCCATAGGGTTTAGATAGTTCTCTATATCTTCAGGCTTGGTGTGCTTATTCAGCTCGTAGAAGGTAAGCTCATCTATATTGATGCTGCTCTCTACTTTTTTTAAGAAACGGCGGGCAGAGCGGATATTCTCCACAATAAAGTATTTTATTTGTAAGATGATCTCTTTGTTGTATGTGGGTAATACCTGTTCGATAGACGTTTCTCCCAGTGTAACGGGTATAAGATATAGTGATGCTTGCATGGCTTTTTTATTCTTTTAGTTTATATAAGTAATAGGTCTTGGTTTTATGCTCAATATATGTGTCTACGATCTTATAATTCTCATTCAAAGCCGGTAAATTAAAGAAATAGTCGAAGTTGAGAGAGAATTCGGATAATATGATGAATTGTACTTCTTTATTTTCTATGTACTTCGTCTGCTCATCTCTCATTTCGGGATAGATAGAATGAGGTAGATTTGGTGAAATAAAGTATTTGACATTCGGTACAATATTCGCTTTTGTAAATACACCACTACCGAGGTCTAAACCAAGATTGAGTAGTGTAGGTTTGCTTTCTTTCATTACAATGTTACTAAAAAGAAAGGCAGGATTGTTCGGTTCTTCTTTTCTTAATAGTTCCGCTTTGGATAATGAAAAAAAGTTCTTTTCTCTTATTCCTATTCCAATAGCTAATACAAAGAAGAGGATATAAAAATACCATTTGGGTTGTAGTTTTCGGAATTTGCGAATAATATCTACTATTGCAATCCCCCCTAACAGGCTGAAAATGTAATAAGGAATAGTATAATAGTACATAAAGAGAAATGTCATAGATATGATAATATGTACAGCAAAGAAAGTCAATATGATCGAGGCTTTGTATAGTGTACTACGAATATATTTTATAGGAAAGTAAAAAGAGCCTGTATAGATAAAGAAATAAGTGAGAGGTTCAAATCTTATACGTTGATAAAAGCGTACAACAACTAATTCTACCATCTCATTCGCATTAAATCTGGCATATTTACTATTCAATACGATATATGTATTCCAAGCATCAGAAAGAGCATTATTGTAAACAAAATAAAAGATTATGGGCAAGAATAATATTAATAGTCCTGCAATATAGGCAAGAATATTCTGAAATAAGTTTTTATAATTTTTTCCTATGATAAGATTAATAAATATAGCTGCCAATGGAAAGAACCAAAAAACAACTAAATTGATTTTTATCAGCATGGTTGCAGCACACATAATACCATGGATAAGCATGATTAGAGGCTTATGTGTTTTACTGTTGTCTTTGAAATGTGATAAAAAGAAGAAGAGACTGATAGTCGCAAATACAAGTATCATTTCTTCAGCCGAACCTCCTTCCAATATACGAGGTAAGGTGAATAAAGGGTAGATAAGTGCTACGATGAAGGCATATATTTTATCTATATATAGCTTGGCTGTAAAATATCCGGCACATATCATAAAAGCCCACATCAGTGCTTCGATGATATACATCCCAAAGAAGGTTGTGTTAGAAATAAGATAGCCTATTCCGTAAATGAAAAATATTAGCGGTCCTTTATGATCAAATAATTCAGAGTAAATAATTTTTCCATTAAATATTCCTTTTCCAATTGTAAAATATAGATTTATATCATCCCATTCATTAAAAGGGTATAATGGTGACATCTTAGAACAAAAAAACAGTAAAAGAAAGGAGTAAACGAAAAGTATAATTAGTGTTTTTTTCTCTGAAATTATTTCTTTTCTTATCATTAATTTAAATTATTACTTTGAATCGAAAGTAAAAGTAAAGAATATTATTCAAAAGAATAAATAATTGTATTTATAATAGTTTTGCAAATTAATATAACTTTGTAGTAAATATATGATAATGGATTTATCTTCTGACTTTATTACCCGTACAAAAGCTCTTTTAGGGGAAGAATGGGATGCTTTTGTACAAGCACTAAACAGTGAATCTCCTACGAGTATCAGAATAAATAATCATAAGACCGAGAAACCCTTACTCAATAGAGTTCCGTGGTCTCAATCAGGATATTACCTGTCTCAAAGGCCTTCATTTACTTTCGATCCGCTGTTTCATGCCGGATGTTACTATGTACAAGAGGCCTCTTCAATGTTTATAGAACAAGCTTTCAGACAATATGTTGCAGAAGGTAAGGTGCGTATCCTTGATCTTTGCGCTGCTCCCGGAGGTAAATCGACTCTGATAGCTGATATAATGGGAGAGGGTAGTCTTTTAGTTTCTAATGAGGTAATCCGCACCAGAGCGAATATATTAGCTGAGAATATAACAAAGTGGGGTAATCCTAATACGGTAGTGACAAACAACGATCCGCAACAGATCGGAAAATTACAAGGCTTCTTTGATTTCATATTAGTAGATGCTCCGTGTTCAGGCGAGGGTATGTTCCGAAAAGATGAGGGGGCAACATCTGAATGGTCGATAGATAATGTCAAGCTCTGCAAAGAGCGGCAGCAACGTATTTTGGCTGATATATGGCCTGCTCTCAAAACTGAAGGCTTGTTACTCTATAGCACTTGTACATACAATGTGGATGAAAACGAAGACAATGTACAATGGATTTGTGAAGAGCTGGGAGCAGAGGTTTTACCAATAGACGTTAAAGAAGAGTGGGGGATAAGCCCTTCTTTAAGAGATCGTTTTCCTGCTTACCGATTCTTTCCTTATAAGACTAAAGGAGAAGGATTCTTCTGTGCTTTACTTAGAAAGACTTCAGACGAAGGTTCTTTAAAGAGGAGGAAAGATAAAGAGAAAACATCAAAAAGTATTATTCCATTTGATTGTAAAGACTATGTGATAGATAATGAGTTGTTTACATTCTATTCTCAAAAGGATAGATGGTTTGCTTTTCCTTCACACCTGTATAATGAATTAACTCTGATAAAGTCGTATCTGAATGTTATTTTAGAAGGAATTTGCTTAGGAGAGGTTAAAGGAAAGGATTTTATCCCGGATCAGTCTCTAGCATTAAGTACATGTCTCGATGCTTTGAATTTCACTACTTATGATGTGAACTGGAAAACCGCTATAGCTTATCTACGCAAAGAGACGCTATTATTGCAAGATCAGCCAAAAGGCTATATCTTAATTACCTACAAGAATAAGCCATTGGGGTTTGTAAAGAATATAGGTAATCGTGCTAATAACCTTTATCCACAAGAATGGCGAATACGTTCAGCAAATATTCCTGAGGCTGAGGTGAATGTTATCTAGTCTGCTTTTATAAGACCTAGGGCACGACCAATCTTTGCAAACACACGGAATCCGTTGTATATCCATGTTTTAGATTTCATTATGTCGGTTACAAATCCATTCTGATCGAGATAATATAATCTTTTGAGTTTTTCTGTCAGTGAGTGGCTAAGAAGTTCATTGCATACTTGCAGCTTCTCTTTGTATATAATTTCGCCCCCAATTTGTGTGCTAAAGCCTTCCATATTATAAATGGAAATAAAAGTGTCTACATATCTCACAGGTAAATGGTCTAGTGCAATTCCTTGGAAGAATAACTTCCAGTCGGACATAACTCTCAATTCTTCACTGTATAGCCCGTATTTTTCAAAGTTAGATTTGTGTATAAAGAAGGCCTGATGACATAAGAACCCGGCAAACAAGTCATAGATAGCAAAACGCCAATCACGACCTTTGTACGATGTATCTGCCTCTAACTTTCCTCCAACTTCCATATAAAAATTTCCGCAGATAAAAGGTTCGTGGGGATCATCATTGAATATATCATGAAGGACATTCTCATTGTATAATGCATCGCCGGAATTTAGAAAATATAGATATTCGCCTTTAGCTTGTTGGATACCTTTATTCATAGCATTGTAAATACCACTATCTTTTTCACTTACCCAGTAGCTGATCTTGCTTTTATATTGATCTATTATATCGATACTGCCATCTGTAGACTGACCGTCAATAATGATAAATTCAAAGTCGGAGAAAGACTGTGAAATAACACTTCTTACGGTTTTTTCAAGACCTGCTTTATCATTCAAATTGACAGTTATAATTGATAGTTTCATGATTTACTTTCGCCTCGATTTTATTAAGAAAGGATTTAAGAATACAAGCTTCTGATAAAGTGATAAGACTGTGGCCGCTTTACGCAGGCTATAGCCCTTAGCGTAATATATTTGTATTTTGTACATCCTTTTTATCCGCTCAATGATTGTTCTCTTATAGCTACCGTTTGTATATGTATTAAACTCGTGCAATAAATAAACCATCCAGGCTGTTTGATTCAGAGGCTTTAACGTCGAAGACACTCCTCCCAAATGCTGTCTATATACCGCCATATAATCAGGGAGAAATTTTATCTTACCCGATAGTGACACAATCAGTTGAAGGGCATAATCTCCATTTTTTACCGTATAGTACCAGTCCGGTGTTTTATGTGCATCTTTACGAAAAAGGATAGAGGCCGTAAGTAGCCCCCAATCTTTTTGAATAATGTCTGTTGTAGTCAATACATCCTGTTCCATCTCTATATTTTCATCCAAGTGGCCGCACATCAGAGTATGTACCTTATGAGAGCACATCGCAAAGTCGGGATTAGCTTCCATAAAATCAACTTGCTTCTGAAGTTTATAAGGGTCAGTCCAATAATCATCGCCATCACACAGCGCTATATATTTTCCACGCCCGCTATTAATATTATTTATCCAGTTGAGCATCATCCCCTGATTGGTTTCAGGTAATCTTAATCGTATAATGTCGGGATAATTCTTCTGATATTCTATACAAATAGCACGGGTATTGTCTGTACTGCAATCCTCACCGATTACCAATTCGAATTGGAAATTGGTTTTCTGCATTACAACTCCTTCTATAGCTTCCGCTATAAACTTTTCATGATTATAAGTAATCATGGAGACGGATACGACTATGTTGTGTTCTTTGTTAATCATTTTATAATGGTGTTCAAACTCTTAAAAGGTGACAAAAGTAACAGGTTTATTATTGTTTTCTGTTGCTACTTTTATATGTATAATAGCCTAGCTATTTATCACATTTATGATTCTTCCGATATCCTCTTCATCATATCGATGATCGCAAGGTAGAGGCAGTAGGTAGTTGACTATCTTATATTCGGCAGAGTCTTTTTCTACAAGTTCTAACGTTTCCTTCCAATATGTAGATACATATATTTTGTTATCAATCAGCTTCTTTCTTAAATTAGAATCTTCTGAATAGAACATATAACTTAAGGGGCAGGTATCTGAGGGAAAGTTATCATATTCAAACTTATTATCTTTCCCCAAGATAGAATGTAAATAGATGAAGTTTTTTATCTGCCTTTCTTTCAGATTTTCGTAGTCTATGTTAGATAGTAATGCAGAAGCAAGATTCGACATACGCTTTATTGGTTGACCAACGAGGCTTGCGCAGTAGTCAAGATAATCTTGATAGGCTGCACTGGCATTACCGTATTCGATCCGCTTCATCAAATGTGTCATATGTGGAATAGAGAAGTCTTGCTCAAGCTCTTCATGCAAAAAAGTATCTGTATAGAGATAAGCACCATCGGGGAGACCAAAAAATTTACGTGGAGAATATATTGTGTCGATACCTTCGTAAGGTTTCGAAAAGAAAGCATGCGTATTATCAACTATCAATTGTTTTCCAAACTTTTTAACAAGCTGCAAAACAGTGCAACACTTTATGCCATAAGTGTCGGAATAAAAAAACACCTCATCTTCTCTTAATTCTTTATCGAAAATAGGATTAAGCCGGAAATCTACAGAATAGAATTCAGATTCGATCCCTAGTTTTTTTATAGGTTCCCAGATAACTTCAGAGTTCAAGTAAGGAATATATATCTTTTTATATTTTTTTGCTCTTAGTATATATTCAAGGCAGTTTCGAGCGGTATTTAGCTGTAATGCTCCTTTATGATAATGTTCCCCTTTACGAAGTTGAAGTTCGAAGTATCCTCCTATTTCTTGCATATCTTTAATATTTTCTATGAAGAGTATTATTTGCGATTAAAAAGCCTTTTGCTTCTTTCAAAAATGTTAGATTAATTTGTACTCATTTAGCATATCTCGTATTTCTGCCAAGCTATTGAACATCATGACGTCTATAATTGACAGCCAAGGGATAAAATCATTGTTGAATTGTTTATAAGCAACAAGATTGGACGATAAGAAACGGAGGCTTACTCCCTCTTTCTCGAAGTCCTTTGGATGGTACAGTTCTTGTCCGCCAATTGCATTATAATAATCTTTTGCTCCTAGAGTCTTACATATAGCTATAACTCTATCTTGTCCCGCAAGAGTTTGATCTACATCAATTGTTGATGAAATAATAATTTCAGTATGAATATTCAGATATTTACAAACCTCTTTGATTGAATTATAAATATATAAGAAAAGATTTTTCTCTTCGTAGTTGATAATATCCTCCACAATTGGTATCACCTGCTCAAAATAAGGAGCCTTGCGATATGGTTCTCTTATCTGATTTATTAATTTTTTCTTATCGAAAGAATCGGCTACAGAGCGATCTTTTATATCCAGATAATCGGAATCTTTTTCTACCGATATTGAAATTAGCGTATCCTTGTTGTTTTGTAGGATGCGATTACGGTTGATCCATCCTTTTTTTGTATATTTTGCATTATCGTATATTACATACTTATCTACGGCATTCAGTAGCTGAAAATAGCCAATGTATGGCATAAAATAAGGCTGCATTATTCCTAAAATCATTTTTCCCAAGGTTTATTTTTAATTAGCTCGCATATTTTTTTTACTTCTTCAAACTCCAAATCTGCATACATCGGTAAGCATACAATTTCTTTAGACACTTGTGCTGCAACGGGGAGGTTGCTCACGCTGGCAGAAGGAAGTCCTCTATATGTCGGGAAATCACTTATAAGAGGATAGAAATAACGGCGTCCGAATATATCATACTCCTGTAACTTGAAGTACAGATCATCACGATTCATGCCATACCCAGCTGTATTTACTCGTATTGGATAATAAGGGTAAGTATGCTCTACTCCTTCGCCAACAGTCATATAAGTGATACCTTTTACATCTTTCAGCAGGTTGTCGTATAGTTTAGCCAGTTCCAAGCGTTTAGCAATATAATTGTCTACATGTTTTAATTGAAGAGAGCCATAAGCTGCTTGCAATTCATTCATCTTCGCATTGATACCCGGTTCAATAACAGTCGTTTCGTTCCTGAATCCGAAATTTTTTAATAAATCGATACGCTGTTTAGTCTTTTCATCCTGACAAACAATTGCTCCTCCTTCTATTGTATTGTACACCTTTGTTGCATGGAAACTGAGAATAGATAAATCCCCCCAATTCATTACCGACTGTCCATCCTTTTTAACGGCAAAAGCATGAGCTGCATCATATATTACACGTAGCCCGTAGGTGTCTGCTATGCGTTGTATTTCTTCTACATTGCACGGATTGCCATAGACATGCACCGGCATGATGGCGGTTGTCTTTGGTGTAATAGCAGCTTCTATCTTTTCGGGATCTATGTTATAGTTCTTGCTATCTATGTCTACAAATGCAGGCTTGATGTTGTTCCACCACAATGAGTGTGTTGTTGCAACAAAGCTGAATGGAGTGGTTATAACCTCACCAGTGATACGTAAAGCCTGCAATGCTGTTATTAATGCCAGTGTTCCGTTGGCGAATACAGAGATATGCTTAACGCCAAGATAGTCTGCCAATTCTTTTTCGAACTGTTCATGAAACGGACCGTTGTTTGTCAACCATTTATTATCCCATATTTTTTGAAGATAGGGAATAAATTCATCCAAAGGTGGAATCGCCGGTTGGGTAACCATTATTTTTTTGTTCATAATCTTTTACCTAATAAGTTTATTGTATAAGTTTTTAATCCATAAAGGAGTAAAGTTCTTTAGTCTGCCTCTGAAAGATTTATCTCCGTAAAGCAAAATTTCGAGTCTCCGTTTATGTTTTGTGAAGGTTTCTGTATAGTTATAGTTCAAATACTTATCGTATTCATTAATCAGCTCGATAACCTTAGCGCACTGGTCTTTTTCGTCCATTCGCGACCATTGTCCGTTATCATGTATCCTATATGCCGAAGTTACTTCTTTGAGATATACCAAGGGAGCAAATTGTCCCATATACATCCCTAGCATCCAATCGGCTATTTCCATATCAAACAGTTTTGGGTCTAATTGCTGTATATATTTTCCTCTGAATACGCAACAAGACAGGTTTCCTATGCGGTTGCCCAATGCCAACAGATCGGTAGTGATCAGCTCATAGTCTGTATCAAGAGTCCAGTCAAATATCTCTTCTCTGTCTTGATCTTCAAACAGGCGTATGTGCCTGTTGTAACTCATCGAGGTGTTTGGTATCTTCTCCAGATGGTTTATATGATTCTCTAGATGAGATGCCTTCACCCAATAATCGTCACCTTCCATGATGGCAACATAGTCTCCTGTACATGCCGCAAAAGCTTGTTGGTAATTGCGTATATATCCTAGATTTTGCGTTTTATGTAAATATTGGAAGGCAAATTTCGTTTTCGACTCATACTCTTTTATAATCTCTACTGTATTGTCGGTAGAGCAATCGTCGGCAACAATAATCTCCACATCGTGAGATGTTTCCTGCATCAGAATACTCTCCAATGCCGGACGGATATAATTGCTGTGATTGTATGTGATGAGTATGATATTTATCTTCATATTTTGTAAAACTCTGTTCTTACATTCGAATATTGTCCAATGGTCTTTTCTCTGTAAAAATACAGTTATGAAAAGAGTTTTCTGAATACTTTTTGTACAAAACGGAATGGTTTGTATATCATTCTACCCAATTTGTATTCTGGGGTATGATAATGCCAGTAAAGTTCTTTATTGTATGTTTCTGCTTTAATCCGATCTCTTACAGGATTCAAATACTCAAGAAACAAAGGTATATGATTCTTAAACATTTGTAAAAGCATTGCATCATTTTTCTCTGTTTCACGGAATATACGCATCGATCGTGAAACTTCTTTTATCCTATAATAATAGTGAAAGTCATTAAGTTTTATAACCCTATCATTCGGTTTGATCAACGAAAGGTAAAAATCCCAGTCCTCTATACCGTCAAACATATTCGGATTGTAGCCTCCGGCTTCAAGAAAGTCAGATTTTCGGAATATTGCTGAATTGTAGATTTGATTCTCCGTTAGCATTTTTTCAAATACAAAATCAGGATTTATCTTTTTTTCATTTACATCTCCAAACAATATTGTATCACTATATATTAGTTTTATCTCAGGGTCTTTTGTAAATGCCTTTATTGCCTCGCTAAAATAATGAGGGCCTAACTTATCGTCTCCATCCAAAGGAACTATATATTCTCCAATAGCTTGAACAACTCCATAGTTTCTGGTATCACAAACCCCGCTGTTTTCTTTCCAAAAATATTTGAACCGCTTGTCTTTTTCTATCCATTGCTTTGCAACATCTTCCGTATTGTCAGGAGAGCCATCATTTATCATAATACACTCCCAATGAGGATAATCCTGATCGAGAAGTGATTGTAGTGCTTCAGGCATATATTTAGCCTGATTATAGCACGGCATGATAACGGATATGATAGGGTTCATAATATAAAGTTTATAGTTTAAGCCATTTTAGTAAATCTAGCTTCTTTAAGTACCTTACACTTATTGATGTTTTTAATTTATATAGCTCTTGTCTTTTATCCATCCAGTCTTTATATAAGGTATTATAGATAGGATAAGAGTGAGCTATATGGTCGTTGCGTTCATTGAAAAGCAATTGCTTGTTTGAAGCATTTGAACTGATACCATCGATATAGAAAGTAGAAAAACAACCATTAATATGTCTGTATGTACAATTCAGTAGACATACTGCGTCCATAAAGAAAGCCCAGTCTGAAGTTATCTTTTTTTCTTCCGAATAATATCCATATTTTACCAAAAGTTCTTTTTTTATAAAAGAAGCTGTGTGAGGTAGCGTGTCTTCTGCAAAATATTTAAAATCAGGATTGCTGGGATATTGTTTTATATAGCTTGTCTTTGATAAACTATCAGCAATTTCCATATCAAAATATACGATATCTTCCCCTGTGATTTGGGATATAATCGATTGTAAATCACAATCCTCTTTTATTACATCTCCACTGTTTACGAACAATATATATTGCCCTGTTGCTTGCCTGATCCCTTTATTCATACCACTATATATGCCAGAGTCAGATTCGCTGATCCAAAAGTTTATTTTGCTTTCGTATTTTTTTATAACATCAACACTTCCGTCGGTAGAGTTCCCATCAATAACAATATATTCAATATCATACAGATCATTAGAGATAACGCTGTTAATCGTTTTCTCTAACCCTGCGGCATTGTTATAGTTAATTGTTACAATAGATACTTTCATCTTGTTATAAGTCTCGATATTAATCTTTTGAGTTCGTAATAAGCAACCATCGGGCGTTCCTTTATAAACATTGATAAAATAGCTTTGTTTACAGAATTCGAGTATGAAAACTTTAATTTATATGATTGCCATTTGTAATACCAGTTCTTGCTATATTCTTTCCCTAACTTCAAATGTAGTCTTTTTGCTATAATTTCGGAAACTTTATAACCCTCTAATATTCCCAGTCCTCTGTCTTCGGATTTGTTTGATACATTTACCGAATGTGTTCTAAAATAATTTAGATACTCTTTTACTTCAGACACCGTAACTTCTCCCTCACCCAAGAAGCTGCTCCATAATAACCAGTCACCACAGTATTTGAAATTTATAATATTATTCCACCGATTTGCGGCGATAGCATCTTTCTTGAAAACCACCATACTGGCATTACAAATAGGATTGCTATATAACAAATAGTTCTCAGTGAACTGATTGATATCCATCGAGTAATCGGGTAGGATAGCGAGTTGCTCCATTACTCTATTGCCACCTTTGTCAACGATTGTTGTGAGAGAAAAACAGAGTGCTGAATTATATTTAGAAATAGAATCCATCGTTTTTTCAAGAAACGTAAGCTCTGCATAATCGTCACTTTCCGCAATCCAGATATATTCACCCTTGGCTAAGTCGATTCCTTTCTTCCACTGTTTGAATGTAGAACCCGAATTAGTCTCGTTATATACAATATGCGATATATGAGAATTATTCCTATATTCTTCAATTACATCTTTACTATTGTCCGGTGAACAATCATCCAAGATTATCAGCTCAAAGTCCTGGTATGTCTGATTTAGTATTGATTCAATACGTTGTTTCAGATATGGAGCATGATTGTAATTGGGAAGAATAACTGATACCATTTTTAATCGTTTTTATTTATAACTCTTCTGAGTACAGCAGACCAAGTGTATGTGTGTAATTTTATCCATTTTCTTAATCCTATAAGCTGCAATAATTTAAAGGAATATAATAAATCCAATATTTTCCATAAGTGAGTTCTACTTTTAACTGCTTCGGACAAAATATAACAAAATGCGTGAAATTCATTGTTCGCTATTTCCTCCTTTGATATTGAATTATATGATAAAGGCAGAAGGCTCTTCCATTTCTTATGAAACTTGAATGTCTCGGCGATCCAATCTTTAGAATAGCTCCCATATGAGAAATGCTCAATATCAATTTTGTATGAAATTAAAACTTGATACTTTTGGCTTACTTGTAACGAAAAATCTATATCATAGCAATGGTATCCTTTGAAGATACTCTCATCAAAATGAAATTCCTCTGCTATTTTTTTTGTGGTACAAAACCAGCAACCATCTACTACAAGTGCATTGTCTGATGTTTTTTTTTGAGGGTTATAATATACTTTATTTACATTCTTGTCTGTAGAAACTTGGGTTATATTTATCCTTCTGGATATGCTCTCGAATGAAAAAAACCATCCTGTCGGCACCCACGGCTTATAACCTTCTCCTGCGATGCCTATTATCCCGGTATCTGTGTTTTCTGTAAACTGATCAACGATGATTTTACCCCAATTCGGAGTGTTTATTTTTATATCATCATGGCTAAAACATAGATATGGGTATTTTGCTTTTGATATTCCTTTGTTATACGCTTCACATAGTCCCATGATGCCCGTATTTTCGATGGCAATTACTTCATAATCAACTCCGATTGTTTGTTTTATATTTTCGGAGAAGGTTTTAAAGTTATTCGGTTTATATGTAGAAACTATAATGGAAATCATCTGCTTGTATATCTTCTTACTTTAGCTTTTTATAAAAACTATAGAGTTTATTTATCATCTTTATGAGGTAATTATTTTCATATCGGGTCAGCCTGTTTTTTAGACCTTCATTTGCTCTTCGAAGATTATCGTTAGAATCTAGAACAGACTGAAATGTTCCAAAATTCTCTATGTATTTATCTATATGCTTTTTGAAGACATATACAGTTGTTTCTTTTATTATATCCTGATTTTTCATAAAAGATTCAATCATAGATATGTTTTTAATTCGGTAGTAAAACCCTGTATAATTGAGTCTATGTACACTTTTCTTTGTAGTACCCAACAAATTGATCCAAAGCTCCCAATCTTCCCATCCATGCTTCATATTGATATCATACCCTCCGCATTTTATCCAATCTTCTTTTTTATAAAAAGCAGAGCAGTATATAATGTTGCTTCTTAGCAGAGTCTTATAATCATAGGGCATAAGATCCCAATTACCATTCTTATCTCCAAAGAAAACAGCATTAGCATAAATGAGCCCTACATCTGGCTCAGCAATCATTTTATTGTATGCTAGTTCTAAATATCTATTACCGATTTTATCGTCAGCATCAAGCGGTAAGATCCATTCACCCTCAGCTTTACTGATTCCTGCATTGCGAGCAGAGCATAACCCTCCATTCGCTTTCTTTAGATATTTTATGCGGTTATCTTTAGCTGCCCATTCCAGGGCGACCTCTTCTGTATTGTCGGGAGAACCGTCATCAACGATGATACATTCCCAGTCGGAGTATGTTTGCTCAACAATAGACTGTAAGCAGTCGGGAAGATACTGCGCCTGATTGTAGCAAGGTACTATAATAGATATCTTCGTCATCATTGTTGATAATTATTTAAAAGCATGCCTAACAGTCTTTTCGAAAGATTGAAAGGTAGCAGATTTTGTATATAATACCAAAAATAAATACGATTACAGTTTATATTTAGACTATTCAAAACCTCTTTGTTAAATACTTGAGAAAGTTCATTTTTATTCGTCGCCAGGTTCAATATTTTAGATAACCAATACACTATTTGTTTTTTATATTTACTCTTTAAATTAGGATATTCGGTAAAAAAGCGTGAAAACATTTTTATTACGTTAATATCCATATTATTGGTAGCAGTTGTAGAGTTGCTGTGTATTCTGTATAAAGATAGTTTTAAATCAGTTCCTCTGATTATATGATTATTCGCCAGAAGATTTAGCCATAATTCATAATCTTCTGTTCCTCCTTTGTTTTCTTCTCTAAAACAATTTACATTCAATATGCTTTCTCTTGTTACTATAGCCGTTAGGATTGGAATTCTGTTTTCATATAAGAAAGCATTTAGTCCTTCATCTCCGTGATATGTTTTAGCCACGATATTTATATTGGGTAAATTCTCGTAGTCTGATAGCTGAGTAGAATTGTTAAAAATATAAGCATCGGTAAATAACACATCTTGTTCTCCATTGTAGAATTCCTTTAATGATAGCTCTAACTTTTGGGGAAGCCAAAGGTCATCGGCATCCAGAAATGCAATAATATCTCCTTTGCTATTTTTTATACCTGTATTTCGGGCTTTAGCTTGTCGCGCATTTTCCTGAAAAAAATAGTGTATTCTGGAGTCTTGATTTATATAACTATGAACAACGTTTCTAGTATTATCCGTCGAACCATCATCAACGATAATTAGCTCCCAATTGGCATATGTTTGTCCAATAACAGATTCTATCGATTCTGAAATAAAGTTCTCGGCATTATACGCCGGCATTATAATAGAAACTAACGTATTGATCATATTATAACCCAATCAGAGGGTATTATATTATTTATATTATATTTGGATTCGTTATTAAACCACTTTGCCGGAGCATATGTTATTCCGTTCCTTTCAGATAGCCATGCTCCCCACCAGCTAAAACTGCTATTAGCAATAATATGATGTTTACAGGCTTGCATCAATGCCATATCTTTCCAGCTGTTTTTGCCTATATTCCAATCTACAATTTGCATATTGGGCAAGAAAGACAAACTCTTACTTGCATATTCAGGATCGTCCGAAAATATAAAGAATGATAACTGCTCATTTGCTTCTTCTTCTATTCTTTTTATAGCGTTTTGATAATATTCTAAACTTAAAACACCATGATATGTATTTGCATTTTTCAAATGAACATAGTCTCCTCGCCTTATATGAATGCTTACCGAATTATTATTTATTATCGTCTTTTTGAGGGCTTCATTTTTTGTATCTAATTCAGGAAATTCAAAATCTTTAATTAAATCGAATCGGATATGTTTAAAATAGCTTTCGGACTGAAAAAAACCATCGAGATATACATTTTTTATCCCGAATGGAATTTCTACTATTTCATTCTCAAGCTGGGATGTTTTGTGAAAGTTTATATTTGCTATTTTTCTAATAGATTTATACTTCACTCTATTTGAAAACAAAAATTTTTCTTGCAAACTGTTTAGTTTTTTTCCTCTCAAATGAGGAAAGATTGATAATTCAAAGTCACGAGCTGTAAAACAATCTGTAGAAACATTATTCATCCTTAAAAAGGAAAGATCAAGATAAATATCTTTCTTTTTATTAATTTCCAACATGCGTGCTACCGCATACTGAAACATCTGATTACCTAATCCTCCTTGTAATTTTACAATTTTCATATTCTCTTTGAACCAAAAATAATCACAGCTATTATCTTTTCTGGATATTAATATTAAATTGATTTATTAATAATCCGGTTGTTCCATCTACCTTTATCAGATTTTCATTAATGTTCTTCGGGATAAGCATAACATCGAATTGTAAAGAAGAATCATCATAAAATAAGCTCTCATTTCCTCTTGATATGCCGATTACAATTTTGTATGTGCCTCTTTGTAAGAAAAGTTGATCACACAAAAACTCTATTTCGTATTCACCTTTGCTTTGACTCTGAGGAGCAGACCAAGTGGTATTAATGGGGATATCTAAAGCTGTACAGAGTCCGCAAGCAAAAACGATATTTCTAATTCCATCATCTTTTACTTTATATTTTAGACGTACTTTCCATTTTTCTCCCGTTAGTATTTCATTGGCTACTTCATTCTTCTCATTTGTTATATATGCCGACTCTATAATCAGGTTTTCCTCAATTTGTTTATTGAAGTTAACCTCACTTACATTTTTACCCTCAGTTATATATGTATCTAAAATAGTATTAACACTTCCGGATTTATACAGAGTTCCATCTCTTAGGAGAATTGCTTTTGTACATAGCTTTTTTACTGTATCCAGGTTATGACTCACAAACAGCACTGTGCGTCCCTCTCCTTTCGACACATCTTGCATCTTGCCGATTGCTTTTTTTTGAAATTCGGCATCACCGACCGCCAAAACTTCATCCACAACGAGTATTTCGGGTTCCAAATGTGCTGCAATTGCAAAGCCAAGTCGAACTGTCATACCCGAAGAGTAACGTTTAACGGGAGTATCTATATATTTTTCTACGCCCGCAAAATCTACAATTTCGTCCAGTTTTCTCTTTATTTCGGCTTTGGTCATTCCCATAATTGAGCCGTTCATGAAGATGTTTTCACGACCGGTCATCTCCGGATGGAATCCTGTACCTACTTCCAGCAATGAGGCTATTCGTCCTTTGGCTCTAATCGTACCGGTAGAAGGAGATGTTACTCTCGATAATATCTTAAGCAAGGTTGATTTTCCTGCACCGTTTTTACCGATTATGCCTAACACTTCTCCTTGTTTTACATCAAAAGTTATATCTTTAAGTGCCCAGATATATTTGCTGCTAGCCTTTGATGAACGGTCATTTACTTCTCCTATTTTCAGATAGGGGTCATCCTTGCCCCTTACAACATGCCACCAGCGGTTTAGATCGTGTGCTATAGTTCCTGTACCCACTAATCCTAAACGATATTGCTTAGATATATTTTCAAATTTTATTGCAATGTCTGACATATTCAGATTTGTTTATTTCTGTTGTTTTTGATATTTATATAATCTTATCTCCGCACATGTATCGTACCATGCCCAGAAAAAAGATAATAATAATCCATAAAGTCCGTCTTTATACCCCTTCATTTTGAAATAACAAGAGTAGAAAGCTCTAAATGGACGTTTTAAGATGCCTTTTCTTGAAGCAACAAATCCCATGAGATTTCTTGATTCAGCTTCCATTTTCAAGTATCTTAAATGTTTTTCCCGTAATTGAGAAAAGCTGATCATCCAATAATGATGATCTATATTTTTTCCATTGTATGCAATCCAAAATGGTTCATAAGGTGGAAGTACTGTTCTGCCCGCATGTACTACTCCTGTCATTTTACATCTGTCTTTGTGAAACAATAGCATACGGGAATGAATACCTCCCCAGCGAGTTCCTTTCAATAGATGCTTTTTGTAATAATATATACAAGGAACGAGTATAGCTCCAATATTATCAGGGATTCCTTTTTCAAAAAGTGCTATTATATCTTTATATAGCTCAAAGCTAATTCGTTCATCGGGATCTATTATAAGTATCCAATCATTTTTTTCCGATTTGTAATACTCTGCAACAATAGCTTCGCCTAGCGGTACCCTCTCGTGCTCTATGATTTCATTACTATATTGCTTCGCTATTTCTATCGAATTATCATTAGAGCCTTGATCTACATATTTAATATTCTCGCAAAAAGAAATTGATTTCAGGCAATCCTCCAGAATGTATCCTTCATTGTATCCTGTAACAATAGCACTGACTGATATTTTTCTTCTATTTTGCATCTTATTAGCCTTATTATCTATATAATAGTTTCCACAATCTCCGATATATACCACCTAATTCTCTTTTGTGTTTCAAATGAATCTTACTTTGATATACTATATCTCGTTTTGCCAGTAGCGGAAATTTAGTCATTATAGTCCAATCTATGGAATATGTTTCGTCTGTAGATAAGGTAGTTATATTATATTTTTTTCCTAAAATGGAAAATAAACTTTGGTCATGTCTATTATCTACAAAATTGTCGAAATTTTTACTTCTCGAAGGCTCATCTGTAACTAAACTAAAATCGATATTATATGCCTCTTGCCACTTTTTGACAAAAGAGAGCGATATATCGTTCTTTTTTATAAAAATATGTCCACCTTCTATTTGGGTAGTATCTGTGTAAAATTTATCACTAGCAACACCAAAGTAGTTGAAGATATCCATTTTCGTTAATTTGCTTTCCAAGTGTTCAGGACTTCTAAAAGCCAATATACCGGTCGGAGCTTTATCTACTATATCAACATACTCTAATAAACGTTCTTTTCCTCTTACATTTAAGTGAGAGCCTGCATCCATATAGAGTAATATGTCTCCTACATCCATCTTTTCTAATGTTTGGGAAATAATTTGCGGTTTCCAACACCAAAAACCGAATCCTCTTGAATATGGAATTAATTGTTTCTTAAATTGCTTCTTGAAATCTTTACTTAAGTCCGATTCTGTATAGAAGTATATCTCATCAAACATATTCATTTCCTCAGCCTGTTTTCGCAACCTGAGAAAACTCTTGGATATTGCTTTATTTGCGAAAGAACATAGGTATATTCTCATAGGTTATAATATATCACACTACATCAATAAAACTGCGTTCTACTTTGTTAAATACCCATGAACCGAGAATGATGACTATTATTGTAACAACAAAACTATAGCTGAGCCAAAACCAATCAACTGTACCTGCTCCCATAATACCGTACCTTAATGCTTCTACGATAGATGTTAATGGGTTCAGCTGTATGATCCACATATATTCTTCATATTTTTCTTTCATTACCGAGAGCGGATATATTATTGGTGTTGCATACATCCACAATCCGGTTACAAAACCAAACAGAATAGCCATGTCTCTGTATTTTGTTGTAACAGAAGATATTAATATGCCAAAACCTAGCCCTAATCCGGCCAGCATTAAAACCAATAACGGAAAGAATAATATATATATATTAGGTTTGATATCTGTGCCATTATATACAAAATAAAAGTATACGGCAAGGAATAGCCCTAGTTGGATTATTAATCGTACTAAATTGGAAATAACACTTGATATCGGAACTACTAATCGAGGAAAGTATACTTTGCTGAACACTCCGGCGTTACCGATGAAGGTTCCTGAGGCTTTTCCCATACAGTCAGAAAAGTATCCCGCACATAATATTCCAGATAGGTAGAACAATGGCTGAGGTAGTCCATCCGTTGGTATTTGGGCTATATTTCCAAATACAAACATATACATTATTGTAGTAAATAGTGGTTGAATGATGAACCATAGAGGGCCGAGTACAGTTTGTTTGTATATAGTTACAACATCGCGGCGAACGTACATTTGTAATAAGTCACGATATTGCCAGACTTCTTTTATATTAAGGGAAAAATTGCTTCCGCGCGGTTTGATTTCTATATCCCAATGTTCTTTTTCAGTTTCCATTTAGATATTATATTGTTTCTATATTTGTTTGTGCGATTTTGAGTGTGCAAAGATAGTTATTTTTAATATTAAAGATCGTTAAATAAAAAATAACTATAATAAAAAAACCCGTATGAGTGTATTACCTCATACAGGTTTCATAAATCTTAACTGTCGCTGGATTATTTTTTTACAGCAGTAGCTACAGAGTCAGCAGCAGCTTGAGCAGCAGCAGCGATTGAGTCAGCTTGAGCTTTAGCAGCAGCTTCAGCAGCTACTTGAGCTTCAACAGCAGCTAAAGAGTCAGCTTTAGCCTTAGCAGCAGCTTCTTCAGCAGCTTTGTTATTACATGATGCGAAAGAGATTGCGATAGCAGCAACAGCAAATAAAACTAATTTTTTCATTTTCTTTTCTATTAAAACTTAAACGGTAAATGTATTTGAGTTATAATTTCTGATAACACGATGCAAATATATACATATTTCTTTACATGTTGTACAGCACAATTATATTTTTTTTAGTGTTTTTTTTATTTTTTTTCTGAGGGGGGGCCTTTTTTATTATTAAATATGCTATAACTGTTTAGTTATCATATAGATATCTTTTTATGCTTTTTTTAGGAGTTTTTTCAAATTCACTCGGATAAATTTGTAGCGCCGATATATTTTCGTATGCTGCAAGCATCTTATTCAGGTTTTGCCTGTTTTGTTCCATTATTGCCGGCAACATTTCGTGATCTACATGGGCGGCATCCATAGTTTCATAATCAGGATGAGCTAATGCAACCAATTTACCATTTCGCTCTACGACGAGGCTTTCCAATACGAACGGCATATTGTTAAGCTTAGATTCTATTTCTTCCGGGAATATATTCTGTCCATTAGGGCCTAGCAACATCGTTTTGCTGCGTCCTCTTATGAAAATGGTGTTATTTCTATCTATAGTTCCCAAATCTCCTGTTTTCAACCAGCCATCTTCAGTAAAGGCTGCTTTTGTCGCTTCTTCATTTTTGTAATAACCCTTCATTACATTTTCTCCCCTTACCTGTATCTCTCCTACAATATTATAAGGGTCTTGCGAGTCTATACGGACTTCCATAATATTGTCTAATATTCGACCGCAAGATGTGGGTATAAAATCGTAATGATGTTCGTATGAAATTAAAGGAGCACATTCAGTCATACCATAACCAACCGTAAATGGAAATTTGATTTTGTGAAGAAAGGCTTCCACTTCTCCATTTAGAGCTGCACCACCAATGATCACTTCATGAAAATTACCTCCTAAAGCATCTATCAAGCCTTTTCTTATTTTTGCATAGATTTGATCCTTTACAATCGGAATTTTCAAGGCCATTTTTATTGCAGGCTTCTCTATTTTAGGTAAAATTGCTTTTTTGTATATTTTTTCAATAACAAGAGGTACTGTTATGATAAGGTGTGGTTTTATTTCGGCAAAGGCCTCTGTCAATATTTTGGGCGAAGGAGCTCTTCCTAGTAGTGTCGTGTGCGAGCCTTCGGTCAAGGAATACAAAAATTCAAACGCACAGCCGTAAGCATGCGCCAGTGGAAGAAAAGAAACGATATCTTGTCCTCTGAATAGTAATTTCAGATATTGAGCATGAGTTATATTTCCGGCAAGGTTATTGGCTGTAAGCATAACCCCTTTGCTAAAGCCTGTTGTTCCCGAAGTATAATTAATGAGTACTACTTCCGAGTTGTCTACTTTGGCATAATTGATGTCATCACGAGTGTAACCATTGGGGTACTTCTCNNTTCATTTTTTTGTATAATTCTTCTACCGCCAGGGAAAGTTTTTCTCCTTTTCCTTCGTGCAAGCAAGTAAGCTTGAAATCATTAATAGAGAATACTCCTCTTACTCCCGGTATATGATCTTCATCCAGAGAGTCCCATATATTATTGGCTGTGAATAATAATTTTGATTCAGAGTGATTGATTATATGCTGTATATTGTCTGCATGGAAATCCTGTAGAATAGGTACAATGGTAGCACCATAAGTGATAACGGCAAGGTAAGTAACACACCAAGGAATATTATTTTTGCCAATAAGAGCAACTTTATCTCCTTTTGCTATTTGAGCATCATCCAGTAATATGTGTATTCTAGCTATTTCACGAGCCAGATCTTTATAATACAATGTTTTTTTTTCAGAATAGTCAGACAAGCCCTTCAAGTCCCAATTGTTTCTAAAACTGTCTTCATATAAGGTTATTAGATTCTTGTCAATCATGATTTGTTGCTCATTTTTATAAATTTTGTGCAAAAATAGAGACTATCATCATAATCTACAACTATTTTATATGTAAAGTTTCACGTAATTGTGTAATTTTGTACTCTTTTTGTATGACAATAATTAATAAATTGCTTGTAGAACAAAGTTATTTATTTCAATATTATTAAATTAGGTTCTGTAATATACAATGATAGATAATTCAATTTTTGAGAATAAAAAAGCAGCCTATCTTACATTGGGCTGTAAATTAAACTTTGCAGAGACATCAGCTATCGGGCGACAACTATCCCAAGTTGGTGTTCGTCGATCCAGAGATGGGGAAGTTGCAGATATATGTGTTATAAATACCTGCTCCGTAACCGAATTTGCAGATAAGAAATGTCGTCAGGCAGTACGTAAGATGATCAAAGAAAACCCCGGTGCTTATGTTATAGTAACAGGATGCTACGCTCAGCTTAAACCCGAAGATATTGCGGGTATAAAAGGTGTGGATATTGTACTGGGATCGGAGCAGAAGCTCGATGTAGTAGCTTATCTTGATGAACTAAAGAAAAAAGATAAAGGAGTAGTACATACTTCTAAAACGAATAAAATAAAGTCATTTGTTCCATCGTGTTCACAGGATGATCGTACTCGCTATTTTCTGAAAGTGCAGGATGGCTGTGATTATTTTTGTTCTTTTTGTACAATACCTTTTGCCAGAGGACGCAGCCGCAATGGTTCGATAGAAAGTATGGTAAAGCAGGCAAAAGAGGTTGCTGAAAAAGGAGGAAAGGAGATTGTTCTAACAGGTGTAAATATCGGAGACTTTGGTAGAACCACCGGCGAAACTTTTTTTGACTTAGTCAAAGCTTTAGATGAAGTGGAGGGTATTGAGCGTTATCGGATTTCATCCATAGAGCCGAATTTGCTTACCGATGAGATTATACAATTTGTAGCTCAATCAAAACGTTTTGCGCCTCATTTTCATATTCCTTTACAGTCGGGCTCCGATGCTGTGCTTAAATTGATGCGTCGCCGCTACGATACTGCATTATTCAGACATAAAGTAGAAAAGATTAAATCCGTAATGCCTGATGCATTTATCGGAGTTGATGTTATTGTTGGTACAAGAGGCGAGACCGATGAATATTTTGAAGATGCAAAAGCTTTCTTAGAAAGTCTTGATTTTTCACAATTGCATGTTTTTACATATTCGGAACGTCCGAATACGCAGGCCTTGAAAATAGATCACGAAGTAGATCCTAAGACTAAGCATGCACGTTGTAAGGCTCTACTTGATCTATCAGACGAAAAATTGCACGCATTCTATCGGTCGCAGCAAGGTACAAAGCGAAAAGTGTTATTTGAGCNNAGCATACTCAACATGATAGCGTTATGTATGGTTTTACTGAGAATTATATAAAAGTAGAAACTCAGTATCATGCACATAAAGCGAATGAAATAAAAATGATAACTTTGGGTGATTTTAATTCCGTAAAAACAGCTCTTACCGAGATCTGAAGATGAATAAGATACTATATTATATATTGTATATCTGGATGTATTTGCATGCGCTGTTACCATTCAGAGCATTATATATTTTATCTGATTTCCTCTATTTTCTAGTGTATAAACTTATTGGTTACAGGTTGAAAGTTGTGCGCGTCAACCTAAAGAATAGTTTCCCCGACAAAACCGATAAGGAGTTACGTATTATTGAGGAAGAGTTTTACCATCATTTCTGCGATTACTTTGTAGAAACACTAAAACTATTGCATATCTCAGACGAAGAGATGCAAAAGCGAATGGTTTTTGAGAAGGTGGATATAGTGAAAGATTTGATGAAAGATGGAAATTCTGTATTAATGTTCTTAGGGCATTATGGCAATTGGGAGTGGGTACCATCAATCACGATGTCGTTTCGCAATAAAGAGGATCAAAATAAGCTTTTAGGACAAATCTATAGGCCTTTGAAAAATAAAGCTGTCGATGATTTGTTTCTCAAGATACGTAGCCGATTTGGTTCTTTGGGAATAGCTAAGAATGAAACATTGCGTGTTATTGTAAAGCTTCGTAAGGCAAAACAACAAATATTGATAGGCTTCATGGCCGATCAGACGCCGTCTTTTCATAACATACATTATTGGTCAACTTTTATGAATCAAGAATCTGCTGTTTTTACAGGAGTTGAACGTATTGCAAAACAAACCGGATTTGCTGTTGTTTACCTTGATATGGAGAAGGTGAAAAGAGGACATTATAAGGCAACTGTAAAGTTGATTTCGGATAAACCCCTGACTGAACCAGAATTCTATATAACAGAAACTTATATACGAGAGATGGAAAAAACCATTTTGCGTAATCCTGCTTATTGGTTATGGACTCACAAGCGATGGAAAATGACTCGGAAGGAAGTTGAATTAGCACAACATAAATGAAAAAAATAGCAATTGTTATTCTTAACTGGAACGGGAAAAAGTTACTAGAAGAGTTTCTTCCTACAGTTGTACGGTATTCATCTTTTCCTGATGTCGAAATTGTTGTGGCTGATAATGGTTCCACAGATGATTCTTTATCTTTCTTAGAGACAGCATATCCTCAAATATCATTAATAAGATTACCTGAAAACTATGGTTTTGCAGGGGGATATAACACTGCATTGAAAGATGTAAGTGCCGAATATTTTGTTATTCTCAATTCTGATGTTGAAGTAACCGAAAACTGGTTAAAGACAACTATATCCTATCTGGATCAAAATACAGATGTTGCTGCCGTCCAGCCTAAAATATTGGCTCAACGAAACAAAGCTAGTTTTGAATATGCAGGAGCTGCGGGTGGATTCTTAGACAAGTATGGTTATCCATTTTGCAGGGGGCGTATTTTTCAGAAAATAGAAGAAGATCAGCATCAGTATGACACGCCGATAGATATCTTATGGGCTACGGGAGCTTGTCTCATTATACGTTCTACAGACTTCTTTGAGGTAGGAGGGTTCGACTCTTCTTTTTTTGCACACATGGAAGAGATTGATCTCTGTTGGAGGTTGAACTCAAGAGGCAGGCGTATTGTTTGCTTACCTTCTTCCGTTGTGTATCATGTGGGAGCTGCTACCTTGAAAAAGGAAAATCCCAGAAAAACATTTCTCAATTTCAGGAATAACCTTATAATGCTTTATAAAAATCTGCCTCAGGATAACTTGAAGAAAGTGATGACTATACGGCTTATATTGGATTATATCGCGGCGTTCCAATTTGCTGTCACAGGAAAGTATGCTAACGCAAAAGAGGTTGTTAGAGCCCATAAAGACTTTTATAATAACAGGAAGATGTATCGGTCTGCAAGAAACGAAAACCTTGAAAAAATGATTGTTGAATACCCTGCAACTATCTACCCGAGAAGTATCCTTGCTGCTTATTATCTCAGGGGAATAAAGTTATTCTCAAATTTGAAGTTTGGACGTTAAGCTCTTCAACTGCAATTAAGTTTGATATTTCTTATCTGAATTTTCTTTTTTCTTGTATATTTGGACTGTATTTATACTGCGTAACCCAATGAGAAAGATTGTATTTTCTTTTGTCTTGCTATTATTGGTTTCTGTGGCTCTCAAGTCACAGGAAAAGCAAGATACGTATATAGATATGGCAGTTATCTATCATGGGGATACGATTGCTATTATGAACCTCAAGCCGGTTTATATATATGCTCCATTAAAATTTAAGAATAACAAGCAAAGACAGGAATACTCAAAACTAGTAAGGGATGTCCGTATTGCATACCCTTATGCAAGGATGATTACAGCTGCTATTGTTGAAACTTATGAATATATGCAATCCTTGCCCAATGATAAAGCAAGAGATAAGTATATGAACGATGTGCAGAAATATATGATGGAGGAATACAAACCCAAGATGAAGAAAATGACCAAGAATCAGGGTAAGGTTTTAGTGAAGCTTATCGATCGTCAATGTAATACCTCGTCATATAATATTGTAAAAGCCTTGGTTGGTAGTTTCAAAGCCGGTGTATATAATGCTTTTGCCGGATTGTTTGGCAATAGTCTGAAAACAGAATATGATCCTGAAGGTAGAGATGCCGAAATAGAAGCCATCGTTACTCAGTTGGAACAAGGTACATTGGATTATTATTATTCCATCAATTATCATGGATATAAATAATTGATAACTATTAGATTACATAAATAAAACAGCGACAAGCCATTCTGAGTTTGTCGCTGTTTTGTATATAGGGAAAACTATCTTCTTATAGCTTGTTAACTAGGCTCTTAGGAACATAAAATGTGTCGTTCTTGTCTATGTATACAGTCACTGTACTCAACGAGATTGGCTGATTGTTGAGATAAACTACCGACTTGAACGCAGGTATAGTCAAGGTCATATTCCCTTTCTTTACTTTTAATACAGGGAAATCAGTAGACTTATCGATGCTATACTCTAATCCTTTGAAAACTTCTGTGTGCTTAGCAAACACTTCTTCTGTCATATCTTTCAAAGATGTTTTGAGCCCTATAGCGTCAGATAGATATTGGTTTATTTCTACATTCGTATTCATACCTATAGGCAGATCACCATCAGGATGATAGGCTGCGAGAAATACTTCTTCGCCGGTATGTCCTCCCGTTGTGAAACCGAAATATGTATGTTGATTCATTATGTTGATAATACTCGAACCCATATTCACGCTGTTGCTTACTTTCATATAGTCAGCTTCTTGATAGTTTTTAGAGCTGAGAAGTAAGTTCAACTCATCATCGTTCAAATCTATATTCGTATATTCTTTAAAAATGCTTTTAAAGTCTTCCGGTTTTGATTTCAATAAGATACGCTCCAAACCTTCTCCTGTTTTTTTGTATTGCGATACATTTTTGAATAGTTGATCGATGGTTGCTTTATCATAGCTTTTCAGGTCTCTACGACCAATTGTGAATCCGCTATTTCCATGATCGGGAAGAACTATTACAGTTGTTTCTCCATTCTTGCGGGCAAAATCCATAACAGTAGCAACTGCTTTGTCGAATGCTAAATATTCTGTAATACAGCCTACTGCATCATTTCCGTGAGCAGACCAGTCTACTTTACTGCCTTCTACCATCAGGAAAAATCCGTTTTCGTTCTGAGAAAGCCTGTCGAGCGCTTTTTTAGTCATTTCATTCAGTGACGGAACTAAAGTAGAGTCTCTGTCGATGTCGTAAGGTAGCTCTCTTTCTCCGAATAATGCCCATACTTTATCTTTTCCATTAAAGTTACGGAAAGCTTTTAAATCATCCTGAATAAGTCTGGTTCCCGTGTTTTTGAAATGTTGTTTAATGTCGTCAGTAAGTATAGAATTACCACCTCCAAACATGACATCTAAATTTTGATACGCCATTTGTGATGCGATATATTCATATTTGCCTCTGGCATAATAGTGTGCAGAGCAGTCTGCAGGTGTTGCATGCGGGAATTCCACCGTAACAACCAATCCTGTAGCTTTGTTTTGTTGATGTTTAGCCGCTTCCAATATTGTAGCTAATGGTTGGTAAGCTTTTGCCGGATCTACAGGTACTAAGTCATTTTGAGGATCGGCAACAGGATAGATCGATACATTACCTGTCTGTTGAGGCATACCCGTCATGTAACAAGATGTTGTAGGGGCTGAGTCTCCAATAGGTGCATTTGAAGAAAATGTTTTTACGGTGCCGCATAGATAAGGGTCGATAGCTAAATTGTTGCTTCCAAGCTTGTTGTAAATCTGATACCAACGTGCGGCAGAAACTACACCAATCGATGTCCCGTCAGGTATCATCACAATAACATTTTTGGTAGGTCTGACATGCTTGCGGTACTGCTGTTGGGCATATATCGCGGTCGAAAAAATCAGCAGAAGCAATAAGACCGTACTTGTTTTTCTCATGTTGGGAATATTTTGAATGATTAATAAATTGAAAAAGTATACCAAAGTTACAAAATATGTTTGCATCGCAAAGATGCTGGATAATAATTTAAAGCCATTTCAAACCTTTTGTAAATAACACAAAAAAGAGTTTGTTTTTTAATGGCTATAATTCATTTAAGTCACGCTTTTTATCGTACATGGGTGTTACTTTTTTATGGTTTTGTATATTGTTGTACATCATGTGTTTAGATGTTTAGTGTTGTTAAAAAGTAACAAAAGTAACAGTCGCTATGCTCTTTTTTAATGTCACTTTTACTTCTTTCAGATCACTATAATGTCTTATATAAGATAAATCTGCAATATAAGATTACAAACAGTTATTTGTTGATAAATGTGACTGTTCGGAGTCGTTCCTTTCGTCGATTTCTTTTTACAAAGGAAATAAATACGCTCTAAAAATATTGATGTATCTTTGTTTCTTAACTGAAATTTAATTTTTAGTTCTTAGTTTTGTTTTTTAATGATAAATAAAGATAGATGGAGAATAAGAAGCCTCTGATACTGATTACGAATGACGATGGTTATCAGGCTAAAGGTATAGAAGCATTGATAGATAGCGTAAAAGATTTAGGAGATATTATAGTTGTAGCACCCGATGGACCTCGTTCGGGAATGTCGAGTGCAATAACATCATTACAGCCATTACGGGTATATTTGATAAGTGAAAGCCAGAATATTAAAGTCTATGCCACAACAGGAACACCTGTGGACTGTGTAAAGTGCGGCATAAGTGAACTGGCTGAACGCAGACCTGATATTGTTCTTTCGGGTGTAAATCATGGCTCGAATGCAGCGGTAGCTGTCCTTTATTCGGGAACAATGGGAGCAGCAATAGAAGGAGCGGTATTTAAAATACCATCTATTGGATTTTCGTTGCTTGATCATAGTCACAATGCTGATTTTACTTACTCAAAAAAATATATTCACTCTATTACCAAGCAAGTATTGGAAGATGGGCTGCCTAGTGGAACATGTTTGAATGTGAATATTCCGAAAGGAGACGATATAAAAGGAATCCGTGTTTGTCGTCAGACATCCGGACAATGGGTGAATGAATTTATGCAGTCGAAAGATGGTGCAGATAAAGATATATATTGGTTGACAGGAAACTTTGAGAATGATGAGCCTAGTGATGAAATGACAGATGAATGGGCTTTGGCTAACAGGTATGTATCGGTTGTACCCGTGAAGGTGGATATGACAAATCATGATCTTATTGCCTCAATAAAGTCTTGGGAAGCCATTCTTTAATTTTCTATCGATAAAATTACAACACAATGAAATATTTTTTGGTGGCAGGAGAGGCTTCGGGAGATTTGCATGGGTCTAACTTGATGGCAGCACTCAAAGCGCAGGATGCAGAAGCTGAATTTTGCTTTCTGGGGGGCGATCTTATGTTGGCTCAGGGAGGGCGACTCGTAAAGCATTATCGCGAAATGGCTTTTATGGGATTTATTCCTGTACTTCTCAATCTGAGGACTATTCTTCGTAATATGAAGATGTGTCAAAAGGAGATTATGGAGTTTAAGCCCGATGTGTTGATATTGATCGATTATCCCGGATTTAATCTGAAAGTTGCCAAATACATTAAAACGCATACCAACATTCCTGTATATTATTATATCTCCCCAAAAGTATGGGCTTGGAAAGAATATAGGGTGAAATCGTTTAAGAAATATGTTGACGAAATGCTTTCTATCCTTCCTTTTGAAGTCGATTTCTATAAGAAGCATGACTATCGTATCGATTATGTGGGGAATCCTGTGGTAGATGCTGTAGCCAATTTTAGAGAAGAGAATAAGAATGACGTTAAAGATAAATTTATAGCGGAAAACAACTTAGATAATAAACCTATTATAGCTTTACTTGCCGGAAGCCGCCAACAAGAGATAAAAGATAATCTGCCCGCTATGCTCGAAGCCATCAAGGGCTTTAGGGGTTATCAAGCTGTGATAGCCGGAGCACCCGGTATAGATCCTGATTATTACAAAGAATATATAGGTAGTAATTCTTGTAAAATTGTATTTGGTCAAACTTACAGACTTTTGCAGTATGCCGATGTGGCATTGGTGACGTCCGGCACGGCGACATTAGAAACAGCTTTATTCAAAGTTCCGCAGGTTGTCTGTTACAAAACGCCTATTCCTCATATAGTTTATTGGGCATTCAAGAATATACTTTATACAAAATATATTTCGTTGGTGAATCTGATAGCCGATAGGGTAGTGGTACAAGAGCTTTTTGCCAAATTTTTCTCTGTAGATACAATTAGGGAGGAAGTTAATAAACTTTTGAATGACAACACCTATCGTGAAACGATGTTAGCCGACTATGATGAAGTCATAAGAATATTGGGTGAGTCTGGAGCGTCGCAAAGAGCTGCAGATATTATTATAAAAAAACTGAAGAGAGGAAAGTGATTCCTCTCTTTCGCTTTCTAATTTTTTATAAAGTTTATTATAACTTTTCCTATTTCTTTGTTTAGCGGAATACTTTTGTTGCTGTATGTTGGCGTTTGTTCTGTCATGTCGCTACTTTTGCAGTCTTTCAATACATGGTTCATATTCTCTATAACAACCTTTTTGGCTTTAGGATTGGCTACTGACAAGAGATTTGCCTGTTCTGTGGGTACTTGTATATCTGTTGTTCCTTGTATAATTAAAGTTGGAATGGTAAGTTTTGCGATCTCTTCCTGAGGATTGTATTTCATTACTGATATCATATATGGTTGTACGCTTGGGCGAAATAGTGCATTGAGTGTTGGAGGAACATTCGAGATCGTTTCACCTTGTTTTAATTTATCTAAATAAGAGAATATCAGATCTTTTGTAGCTTCGGGCTGTCCCGCCAATTGCTTTTCTAATTGTTCTTTGAGTATTACATCAAAAGGTACACCCATTCCTGCTATAGAAATGTATTTTGTAACTTTTGGATTGTTTTCTGCGGCAATCATCCCAATCAACGAACCTTCGCTATGCCCTATAATTATTATGTCAGAAAACCGCTTGTCTTTCGATAATAAATCTATCCATCCTTTTACATCTTCAATATAATTCTCAAATCGGATATCCGATTCATCTTTCATTGCAGACTTGCTCGCTGCTATACCTCTTTTGTCGAAGCAGAGTGTAGCTATTTCACTGTAGAATAATTCATCAGACAATATTTTATATGCATCGTTTTGAGTAAGTTGACTATTTCCATTGCGGTCTGTTGGTCCCGAACCTGCTATAATAATTGCTATTGGTACAGGAGTTTTACTATTCGGAGATTTTAAAGACCCGAATATATCGCCTGTTTCCGTTTTTAATATAATAGGTTCTTCACTTACGATTAATTGTGCTGATATATTTAGGGATAAGAGTAATAATAAAATAAATGATAGTTTTTTGCGATTCATAGCGATCTATTTTTAGTGTAAATAAGGTATGATGATAAAAATAAGTACTTTAACTAATATTTCGGATATAATAAGAGCTGCAGCAAAAGAAATTCCTCCAATAACTCCTTTTGTATTACCCGAAACGGAATAAGCATTGTATTTAAGTACAATGGACCAAGCTAATATTACAATAGACAGTAGAGAGGCTATAACTAATATTCCAATATTATCTTTAAGTATAGAAAATATTTCATTTGTATTTGCTGCATTTATGTTTCCAAAATCTAAATGAACAGCGGGTATTAAGCCTACTAGCCCAAACAAAATATGGGGTACTTGTGATAAAGACATTGTGCCTGCAATATCAATAATACGGACAGAAGATTTCGACACAATGCGAGCCGCAATATAGAAAATCACAGTCATAGAAATGAAGGTGATAATCTGATAAGCTATGTGCACTGCATAATATTGAGGCTGATTTGGTGGCGCATATTGCATCCCGATCACTCCATTGAAANNAAATGAGTATTTCCCAGATACCCTAAAACAGATAACAATAACATCACAATCAGTCCTAGTATAAGAGCTTTTGTACCGGCAATGTATTGAAAGGGCTTAAATAACCAACTTGCCACAGAAGATTTACTTTTCATATTCTTTTAGTTTATCAATTATATCGTCTAATAAATTTCTCACGGTAGGGTAGCTCAATTTTAAATCTTTAGCCATCTCTTTTAAACTTCCACTATTTTTTACAAATTTGAGAATAAAGTCTTGTTCTTCTACAGACAGACGGGCTAGTATGGGGAGAGCATAGAGACCGTGTACTTCTGTGGCACAATTTTCACAAACAAGGCTTTTCACTTTTAATTGTGTTTTACAACTTGGACAATTACATGGTAACATATTTAGTGTATTTTTTTTACAAATGTAATATTTAATTTAATAATGTTTAATTAATGATTAATAAAATTTATTTAAAGTTTAATTATATATCGGTTGTCTTGTTTTTCGATTTTCTAAATAAGAGTTTTATAATGACAAAAGAATTGGTAAACTCATTATATTTGTAAAGAAAAGATGAAGAAATGAGGAATAATATAAAGATCAATTTTATACTACCATTCAAACCTCGTCGCCCGGCAGGTGGATTTAGGGTTATGTACGAATATGCAAATCGCCTGGCTTATATGGGCTATCAAGTTCATCTAACATTTCCTATTAAAACAAAGTATATGAAGTACCGCTTACCATGCTTGGTCCGCAGTATTTTATCTAAAATAGAACGTTTTGATAGTAATAAATGGTTCGAATTTGATTCGGATATTACGATGTCTTATGTAAAAGAAGTAAGGGATAAGTACGTCGTTGATGCTGATATTGTTATTGCTACTTGGTGGTCTACTGTGTTAGATATGGGAACACTATCTCCAGAAAAAGGTAAAAAAATCAACCTTATACAAGGCTATGAAAATTGGGAAGGACATGAAGATTTGCTCTATTCTTCTTATAACTTGAAAGATACGATTAATATCGTTGTTGCTTCTTATTTAAAAAAAATAGTAGCTAAGCATACGAATAATAGAGTAGAATTGATTGAAAATGGAGTTGACAATAATGTATATTACATTAAGGAAAGAATAGAGAATAGAGAGATTGCAACCGTTGCTATGATGTATTCTGTTCAAGAAATAAAAGGTTCTAAATATGGGTTGGAAGCACTACATCTTGTAAAAGAGCAGATTCCCGAGCTTAAGGTTGATTTATTCGGCATTTATCCCTCACCTGAAGATTTGCCCGACTGGATTCATTATCATAGAGATCCGGATGATTTGTGTTCAATCTATAATCGTAACTCTATATTTATATCCAATAGCTTTACTGAAGGGTTTGGTCTGGTATCTGTAGAATCTATGTTTTGTGGATGTGCCCTTATTTGCACCGATATAGAAGGGCATAAGGAGTATGCGGTTGAAGGAGAAACGGCATTGTTAGTACAACCAGGTGATGTGAAAAATATGGCTGATAAAATTTGCTATTTGATTAAGGATAATGAATATCGTATAGACTTGGCTAAAAGAGGACATGAATATGTGCTTCGTTTTAGTTGGGATAATGCTATAGAAAAAATGGAAACCATTATTGGAAGTATGTTAGACTAAAATTTTAATAGTGAGTGATTAACGTGAATAAATGTTGTTTTTCTCAAGGTTTGAGTCTTAAATCCTTATTATGATCGTGGGTATTGATATTGTTAAAGTTTTGTAAATAAAGGTTAATTTGATAAGGCTTTCTAAGGATTTGTTTTCTTTTTTGTAAAATTTTACAGCATTTTTTTGATTAATACCCGAATTCTTAAATACTAGATACCATAACACTTTCAAGATTTTTTATAGTTTGATATCTTCTTTTTTTCAGGCTTTTTCCTTTTTATTTATTTAATGTTGATTCCATTTCTTAAAAAGTTATTATTTTTTCTTTAGTCAAAAAAGATAAAAAATAAATTATCTTTGGCAGGAAATCTCTTTTATAAAACATTATTTATTTTAACACAATGAAACCAAAAAGGAGTTTGCTCAGAATTCTTCACTCATTAATAGTTTTTTTCTTAGTCGTTTTTTTAGGTTCATGTTCGGGTTATAAACAATTACCCTATTTAAAGAACGCAGAGACAGTTTCACCTGAAGTTTTATCAAGCGTGGCTGCGATTCATGAAGCGAAAATTATGCCTAATGATATAATTACCATTACGGTCAATTCTAATATACCTGGTGCTGCAACAGATTTCAACCTGCCGATGGTACCTACTAATCTAACCTCTCCAATACAGACAACGGTAGTATATGCAAATACAACGGGTAGTTTACAAAACTATTTGGTAGATAAAGACGGGCAAATAAACTTTCCAATATTAGGGCAATTAAGTATTGGTGGAATGACATCTAAAGAGGCCCAAGATTACATTGTTTCGTTAATTTATCCACGATATATAGCTGAAAAACCGGTTGTAAATGTTCGGTTCATAAATTTTGGAGTATCTGTTCTTGGCGAAGTAGCCAGACCCGGGGTATATACTACACCGAATGGTCAAATGACAATTTTAGATGCTTTGGCTGCAGCCGGAGATATGACAATATACGGACGTAGAGATAATGTGCTGTTGCTCAGAATACAAGAAAATGGAGAGATTGCGATGCATCGAATTGATATGCAAGATAAGAATTTAGTGCTTAATAAAGATCTCTTTTATTTACAACAAAATGACAAGTTATATGTTGAAACTAATAAAGCAAAAGGAAATAATTCTCGATTTGGAACCTTTGAATCGATTAGTTTATCCGCATTATCAATCGTAATCTCAGTAATTGCTATCATAACCCGCTAAATTAAATGGAAACCAATAAAAACTGGAAAGATACAAGTGCCTCAACTTCTGTAACTGATATCATATTTGATTATTTACGCTACTGGAAATGGTTTATTCTATCAGTAGCTGTATTTTTGATTATTGGAGTCGCAATCATTCTTGTTACTCAAAAGCAGTATAAATCATCACTTTCTATATTGCTGAACGAGGATAAAGGAACAAGTAAAGGAAATGCAGCCGCAGAGTTTGACTTAGAAGCTCTTGGTTTACTTTCAACAACAAACAATATAGAAAATGAAGTTGCAATTTTATCTTCTCCCGATTTGATGCGTTCTGTTGTAGATACATTGAATTTGCAAACTGTATATTATATTACGCAGAGACTAAGAAAGGTTGAGTTATACAATCAAACACCTTTTCATGTCACATTAGAACCTGTAGATAAAAAAGGAATAGGAAATATTCAATTCTATATACAGAAAAATGGAACGGGATATGAAATTAGCGGGACATATGAAGATCTATTTGCTTCAGAGGAGAAAAAAATAAATGAAAAATATGAGTCTCTTCCGANNAATAAAGTTAGACGATGCCGCTATCAAAATTGAATTGACAGGTAAAAAGGTAACTGAACATGAAAAATACTATGTTCAGATTAATGATATATACTCTACTGTTTCTGCTCTAAATGGCGCATTATCAGTTTCGCCAACAAGTAAAACGTCTTCGGTCCTTAATATCGGGTTGATTGGTAATAATACTGCCAAGGGTGCTGCTATTCTTAGAGAACTTGTGAAGCAGTATAATGAAATGAACGTAAACATAAAGAATGAGATAGCATACAATACTGCAATCTTTATTAATGATAGATTGAAAGAAATATCGGTAGAACTAGGAGATGCAGAAGAGAATGTTGTTGATTTTAAACAAAAGAATCAAATAACAGATCTGAGCACAGAAGCACAGCTGTTTGTACAACAAACAGGTGAAAATGAACAAAAATTATTGGAGGTAGAAACCCAACTCAATGTGATATCTTTAATAGAGCGTTTTGTGCAAAATCCTGCAAATAAATTTTCAGTGATACCTAATATTGGAATTGCTGATCTCGGTTTGGCTCAAATAATAAATGATTATAACAATAAACTACTTGTTTCAGAAGTTCAGTTAAAAGGGCTGGGTGAAGAAAATCCTACACGCATAAGACTGACTGATGATATAAACAATATGCGTAGTAGCATATCCAACTCTCTAAAAAATGTCAAGCAGACTTACAATATATCGAAACAAGATTTATTGAAGCAATCATCTTCGACAAAATCCAGAGTGTTGTCAGTCCCTCAACAGGAAAGAGGACTCATAGAAAAAGTAAGGGAGCAACGGATTAAAGAGAACTTATTTTTATTCCTGATGCAAAAACGAGAAGAGACTAATTTGTCTATTGCTTCAACAGCTAATAAGGCTCGTATAATAGTTTCCCCTCAAGAAGACATTACACCAATAGCCCCTAAGTCCAATATCATTCTTCTTTCGGTATTAATACTCGGTTTTTTATGTCCGATTGTAATTATATATCTAATCAACCTATTCAAAGTTCAGATCAGAAGTAGAAGTGAACTTGAAAGATTGTCGGAAGTACCTATTATCGGACAGATAGGGAAAAATGAGGTTAAGGATCAGGTCGTAATCAGATCAAATCAAAGTTCTGGTATCGCAGAGATGTTCCGGTCGTTAAGAAATAACTTAAACTTTATACTTAAGCATAAGTCAAATCAAACAATATTAGTGACTTCTACTGCTTCCGGTGAAGGAAAAACCTTTATAAGCGTCAACTTGTCGATGAGCTTTGCTCTATCGGGTAAAAAAGTCTTAATAGTAGGTGGGGATATAAGAAATCCGAAACTCAGAAATTATGTTCAAGTATCAAGAAACAAAGGTTTGAGTGATTACCTAGTGAGTGATGATTCTTGGCGAAACTATGTTAATGATTCGGGCCTAAATGATAACTTGAAAGTGATGGTGGCCGGAACTATTCCACCTAATCCGAATGAGTTATTAATGGAACCACGCTTAAAAGAATTTATGCTCCAAGCAAGAGAAGAATTTGATTTTGTAATATTTGATACTGCTCCGGTAGGATTAGTCTCGGATACATATCTAATTGATGAGTATGTTGATGTTACATTGTACATCGTTAGAGAAAATGTAACACCTAGAGCTGCTGTAGACTTCATGAATATGCAAAAAAGTGAAGGTAAATTAATAAATATGTATCTGGTCCTCAATGATTCATATTTAGATAGTAGTTACAGATATGGATATGGAAAAGAATATGGATATGATTCAAAGTCAAAAACTCGATAATTCAAGAATTCTTATTACCGGAGGAGCCGGCTTTATAGGTTCTAACCTTTGCGAAGAGTTATTAAAGTACAACTGTGAGGTTATCTGTTTTGATAATTTTTCTACAGGTAAAATGGAAAATATATTACCATTCTTTGATAAAAAAAACTTCCGGTTAATAGTAGGGGATATTCGCAATTATGATGATTGTTTAAATGCAATACAAGGCGTTGATTACATTCTTCATGAAGCGGCTTTAGGCTCTGTTCCCCGTTCTATAAAAGATCCGACAACAAGTAACGAAGTGAATGTTTCGGGCTTCTTGAATATGCTATTCGCAGCGAAAGAGGTTGGCGTTAAACGGTTCGTTTACGCTGCAAGCTCTTCCACATACGGAGATTCTGCCTCATTGCCCAAAGTAGAAGATGTTATCGGGAAACCGTTATCTCCATACGCAATAACGAAGTATGTTAATGAGCTTTATGCTGATGTGTTTTCTCGTACATACGGAATAGAATGTATTGGCCTCAGATATTTTAACGTGTTTGGAAAGCGTCAGGACTCTAATGGGGCGTATGCTGCCGTTATACCTTTATTTGTTAAGAAGTTAATCAACCACGAATCGCCTGTAATTAATGGGGACGGTGAGTATTCAAGGGATTTCACTTATGTAAAGAATGTAATACAGATGAACTTGCTGGCTCTGACTACATCTAATCCCGCTGCATTAAATACAATATATAATACAGCTTTTGGAGAAAGAACAACTCTAAATCAATTGGTAAAATATCTAAAAGAATATCTGAGTGAGTATGATTCTCAGATTGCAAAGGTGGATATTATACATGGCCCAAATAGAGTTGGAGATATCCCGCATTCATTAGCAAGCATAGATAAAGCAAAAGCTTTGTTAGATTACAATCCGGAATATAGTATGAAAGACGGATTGAAAGAGGCTGTAGAATGGTATTGGAGTAATTTAAAATAACACAAATGAACAAAATAAAAATAGCAATTATTGGCCTAGGGTATGTAGGCTTACCTTTAGCTAGGCTTTTTGCCACAAAATATCCGGTAGTTGGTTTTGATATTAATAAGGCACGTATAAAGGAATTAATGTCTGGTGTTGATCATACCTTAGAGGTAGATGCTGATATTTTACAGTCTGTTTTGAAAAACGAAAACAGTGGCAATATTGGATTGTTTTGTTCTTGTAACTTAGAGGATATTAGTGACTGTAATTATTATATAGTAACTGTTCCAACACCTGTAGATAAAAACAATAGACCCGATTTGACCCCTTTATATAGAGCGAGTGAAACTGTCGGAAAGGTTATAGATAAAGGAGATATCGTTATATATGAGTCAACAGTTTACCCCGGAGCTACAGAAGAAGATTGTATTCCTGTTGTAGAAAAGATTTCAGGACTAAAGTATAATATTGATTTTTTTGCCGGTTACTCTCCTGAAAGAATAAATCCGGGAGATAAAGAACATACTGTCGAAAAAATTAAGAAAGTAACATCCGGTTCTACTCCTGACGTCGGAGAAAAAGTAAATACCCTTTATTCCTCAGTTATTAAAGCAGGAACGCATTTGGCTCCAACTATAAAAGTGGCAGAAGCTGCAAAAGTTATTGAAAACTCGCAACGGGATATAAATATTGCATTTGTAAATGAATTAAAGAAAATATTCGATAGAATGAATATTGACACTAATGCAGTATTACAAGCTGCCGGAACGAAATGGAATTTTCTTCCATTTAAACCCGGGCTGGTTGGAGGACACTGTATCGGTGTAGATCCATACTATCTGGCTCAAAAAGCGCAGGAATATGGCTATCACCCCGAAATAATACTTGCTGGTCGTCGCCTGAATGACAGTATGGGCGAGTACGTTGCTAGTGAGGTTGTCAAGAAGATGATTAAACAAGGTATACAAATAAAGGGTTCTAATATACTAGTTTTAGGAATTACATTTAAGGAAAATTGTCCCGATGTTCGTAATACAAAGGTTGTAGATGTTATTCGTGAACTAAAAGAATATAATACGAATGTAACAATTTATGATCCTTGGGCTAATCCGGAAGAGGTAGAGCATGAATATGGGTTAGAGATAGAAACCAAACTACCTAACGGTAAATTTGATGCTGTAGTATTGGCGGTGAGTCATAAGGAATTTGATACAGTTAATTTTAGATCTTTATTAAAGAGCAATGGAATAATATCAGGATTAAATAGTGGTATAAACTATATATGAAAAATAGAAAAGTTCGTGTAGCAATTCATTATAATGAATCAATTTTTAAGCATAGTACCTCATGGCATTTTGCTTGGATAAATTATTGCGAAGCAAATAATATTGATTATAGCATTGTAGACTGTTATAAGTATGATATTCTTGAAACACTTAAGAATTACGATTGTCTGGTATGGCATTTTAGTCATTATTCATTGCAAGATATGCTTTTTGCTAGAAGTATCTTAATGAGTGCAGAGAATATGGGTTTAAAAGTGTTTCCGGATGTTCCTACTGCTTGGCATTTTGATGATAAAATAGCAGAGACATATTTGTTGGATTCGATTCAAGCTCCGACACCTAAAGCTTATATGTTTTATACATTAAAAGATTTTGTAACATGGCTTGATAATGATTCTAAATTTCCAATAGTAGCAAAGTTAAGATGTGGTTCCGGCTCTAATAATGTTAAGCTCTTGAAAAACAGAACCGATGCATATGATTATGGCAAAAAAATATTTGGAAAAGGACTAGTCTCAACACCTAGTATCTTATACAAGGGAAGCTCACAACTTAAATCAGCAAAAAGTTGGGCAACTATCAAAGCTAGAATAAAAAGGATACCCGACTTTATCGAATCTTTCTCAAAGGCGAGGCGATTGCCACGGCAACAAGGGTATGTATATTTACAAGAATTTATTCCCAATGCAGGCTTTGATTTAAAAATTGTTGTTATCGGTGATAAATTAAGTTTTATAGCTAGAAATATTAGAGAAGGAGAATTTCGTGCATCAGGCAGCGGCTCATTTTATTTTGATAGATCTTTAGTAACAAAAGACATAATTGATTCTGCATTTAGTGTTTCTGATAGATTGAGATTTCAATGTATGGGATATGATTATGTTATTGACGACAGAGATAATATAGGGAAGATTATAGAAATGAGTTATGGCTTTTCACATACAACATTATTACAGGCTGGGGGCTATTGGGATAGAAGTGGAGAATGGCATGATGAACCACTGAATGCCCCCGAAGAAATATTGAAGCATCTAATTGAAGTTGAATAATATGAAAATAGCTTTTTTAGGGGATATCGCTTTTGTTGGAAGATTTGATTTGCAACAAAACTCACATGTATATGAAAATTTGAAAGAGATTGCTGGATTTTTAAATACATTTGATTACGTAGTTGCGAACCTAGAGTCTCCTATTACTGATATTTCTGCCGCAGACTCTTATAAGGCGATTCATCTTAAGACATCTTCCTTAAGCGTAGACTTATTAAACTATCTGAATATAAAAATTGTAAACCTTTCGAATAATCATATTTTTGATTATGGTGTTGCGGGCTTCGAAGATACAATCAACTTGCTAGATAAAAATAATATAGAATATTTTGGTGTAGACGATAAAGAGCTTATCCTTGAATTTGAAAACAATAAAATAGCTTTTAACGGTTACTGCTGCTATTCGGCAAATGGAATTCGTTATAAAGAAGAAAGTAAATCGCCATATATAACTCCAATAAATATTGAGAGTGTTGAAAACAGATTAAAAGCGAATGAGAAAAACGGATATTTAAGTGTTTTAAGTTTCCATTGGGGAATTGAAAATGTCAATTATCCTGCATATGAACATATTCAATTCGCAAGGAGCTTAGCAGAAAAGCATAAATTCATATTATATGGACACCATCCGCATGTAGCTCAAGGTGTAGAAAAGATTAATGATTCAATAATTTCATATAGTTTAGGAAATTTTGTTTTTGATGAAGTCTTGTCTACAAGCATAAAAGGCTTAAAAAATAAAATGGATGATAATAATCGAACTTCGTTTATACTATCTCTAGAGATAAATGATAATAAAATAGAAGATCTTAGCCTTATCCATATTTTTGAGGAGGACGGAAGAATATCCATAAAGGGTAACCCTCTATTTGAAACATATTGCGAGACTCTTTATCTATCCAAAGACGAGTATCAAAACTTAAGAAAAGAAAAGCTTGGAGAATACCTGCTAAATAATAATATAAAACACGATTTTAGTTGGTTTATCAAACGATTAAACAGAAATTTTATAGAGGCATATTTGAGAGGGAGGCGTAATGCATCTATTTATAATAAGATGTTTAATAAATATAAATGAATCAGATGGATAAGAAAGGAGAAATAGTCTATATAGGTAATTTTTTATATCCGGATGGTAATGCAGCAGCACATCGTGTTTTATCTAATGGACGCTTATTTAGGTTACTTGGTTATAAGACTACTTTTATTGGATTAGATAAAAATACAAAGAATACTGACAGCCTAAAAAAGACGCAAATCATTTATGATGACTTTGAAGGTTATAGCATTCCCTATCCCAATGGAATAAAAGGATGGTTATCTTATAAAACACAATTTAGGAAAGTTAAATGTTTTTTGGAGCAAGTTGACAATCTTAAAATTGTTGTGATGTACGGTGCTCCTACCATCTCTCTCTTTTGTACATTGTTAAGACGATGGTGTAAAGAAAATGATATAATATTACTTACCGATGCTGTTGATTGGTTGTCGGCATCAGTGGGTAGTATCCCTTACAGAATTATAAAATATATAGATACTGTATATCAGAAGGCATATATAAATTCTCACGTAGACGGAGTTATATGTGTAAGCAAATATCTGAATAACTATTATTCTCAGAAAGGATGTAAAACAGTGATCATTCCACCTCTGACAGATTGTAACAGATTCGAAAGGTGTGATAATACTCAATCCAAGGCTTCATTAGTATATGTTGGTATGCCATTCGCTTTGAATGAGAAGAAAGTATCACCTAAAGATTTTAAAGACAGGCTCGATAAAGTAATAGAATGTCTATACGAACTATCAGAAGTAGGTTCTGATTTTGAGTTTAATATATATGGATTGACTAGAGAGCAATATTTATCAGTAATGAGTAGCCACCGTCAACTGCTTGATAAACTAGAAGGTAAAATAGTATTTAATGGCTCTGTTTCTCACGATCTGGCTATGAAGAAAATAGCAGAAGCTGATTTCAGTATTTTTTTTAGAGATATAAATAAAGGAACTACAGCCGGTTTCCCAACTAAATTTTCGGAAAGTATTAGCTGTGGAACTCCCGTTATTACAACCAACACAAGTGATATAAAGGATTATCTATTGGAAGGAGAAAATGGCTATTTTGTCGACATAGATGATACGCAAAAGATGATACAGAAGATGAGTTATATTTTAACTCTATCAAAAGAGCATATTAATAACATGAAAGATAATGCTTTTAAATCCAGGCCATTTGATTATAGAAATTATGAAGAATCTATTAACGATTTTATTGATGGAATATTTTCAAAAAGCAAAAAAATATAAGATATAGCATTTTATATAAAAGAAATGTATCTACTAAAGAAATTATTCAACGGAGATAAACGTACCGTACTTTATAGAAAGAATACTGTAATAGTATTGGTTTGTCAGGCTATAAATATAATAGTTAACTTCTTATTGGTTTCAGTTGTCCTTAACTATTTAGGAGTTGAAGAATACGGAATATGGATTATCTTAACGACAATTGTTTCATGGTTTACTTTTTTTGATATAGGATTAGGTCATGGATTAAGAAATAGGTATGCAGAAGAAAAGGTAAAAAGGAATGAGGAGAATATTAAAATGTACGTTAGTTCTACATTTTACATGCTTTTAGTTATTAGTGGAATAATTTTTTTCCTTTCATTAATTCTAATACTGAATATTAACTGTTCGAGCGCAATAGGTGCCCCATCAGATTTAGAGAGTAAGCTAAAAGTAATTCTTTTGTTTATGGTCGGTTGTTTTTGTATCCGGTTTGTTGCAAATATAGCACTAATTCTTCAAATATCGGAGCAAAGACCAGGTACCAGTTATATTGCGATAGCCATCGGTAATCTATTATCTTTAATCTCTGTTTTTATTATAACCAAGATAACATTACCTTCAATTTTATACATTGGGATCGGATTATCTATATCTCCTATTATTCCCGTATTAATTATTTTTATTTATCTTTTCTCTACTTCTTACAAAAAAATAAGGCCTTCAATTAAGCATGTCTCATTTAAAAGTGCTTATGATATAATAAATTTAGGGTTGAAATTTTTTGTAATACAATTAACAGGTTTAGTACTTTATCAATCTAATAATATTATAATCTCTCATATATGTGGTTTAAATGAGGTAACAGAATATAATATTAGTTACAAGTTATTATGGGTTCTAGTTATTATCTACAATGCTATATTAACTCCATTTTGGTCGGCATCAACAGAAGCTTATATTAAAAAAGATATCGTTTGGATAAGGAATACAATTCGCATGCTAAATAAGATATTGATTGCTTTGATTGTAGTTGGTGTCATTATAGTTATATCTTCACCAATAATATACAAAATCTGGTTAAATGACAAAATTCAACCGAATTACTTATTATTAATATGTACTTTAATATATTTCTCATTTTATATGAGGCATTCGACATATCGAATGTTTATAAATGGAGTCGGGAAGATTAGATTGCAGTTTTATATAACTCTTATTCAGAGTCTTATGCATGTTCCGTTGGCTATATTCTTGGGGAAGTTAATGGGAGTAATTGGAGTTGTTATAGTTATGGCAATATGGACTATAATTAATTCGATATGGGAGCCTATTCAATTTAAGAAAATCATTACAGCGAACAATATTCAAACTAATAATATTTGGTATAAATAATGTATGGAATTAAAAGGATTAGCATTTGTTTTTTTTATAATTAATTTATTCCTATTTGCGTTTTATCCAACTTCAGCTTTAGAACTATCTAATGTTGACGGCACTATTCTTAATTATACTATTTTGTTATTTATTGTGGTATGGTTAATTATAAGTTATGCAAAATTGGATAAATCCATATGGATTTTATCTCTAGTCGTAATCTGTTATATGATAATTATAACAATAATGAGTATGTTTTATAATCCCTATGCACGTCCATCTATTGCTCGGTTGGCTCCGGTTATATTGTGTCTTATATTATTGTGTTGTAAAATTAACTTAAGTGTTTCTTTTTCTAAAGCAAGCTTGCTATTAGATATATTTATGTTTTTCTGTATTTTATGGAACATTCTAATAATATCAGGGAATGAATTTATTTATACATTCACTGTTGATTATTATTCACAATTATATCAAGATGCAACCTCCAATATGTTTTTAAAGAAAAGACCAATTATGTCTTTCTCAATATACACTTTTGCATCCTATTTCTATTTTTTGTTTTTTTTACTATCATATGTAACATACAAAGAGCTCAAGTCTAAAAAGCACATAATTTACTGTTTTATACTTTTTGTGTTTAATATATTACTTGCATCCAATACAACATTGGTGTTTTCTGTATTAATGGCTATAATGCTTCTAAAGTTATTTGATAAGCTTCATGTGAGACTTGTTTTAATAGTCCTTATTGCAATAATAATCGTGTATATATTATCATTTACAGATATATATAGTTATTATATAGAAAGCTTGACAAGTGATGCTAATGGCTTTCGTGGACGCTATTTATCTACAGGAACGCTAAGTCGAAATCTAGAATATGTATCTTCTTCTTTTTTTATTGGATTTACAATTATAGATAATCTATCTCTTACTTATACTGATTCTGGATATATGCTTTACTATTCAATGGGAGGGTTATTTTTTACAATCTGTATGTACTACTTGTTTTATAAGTTTTTGAAAAATAATGTGAAATATCAATATAAGATGCTTTTTTTTATTACTATGATGTTCGAAGTTGCATTACCAGTACTAATATATTCGAAGTTTATTTATGCAATGATTTTTTATGTTATTTATCTTAATTCTTTATATGCAAAACAAAATAATTTATTAGAATCAACTACATATGAAAGAGCAAACTTTATTTCTAGGCGGGATGTTTCCCGATAAATTATTAGATGATATCATTCTTAATAGTAAGGGTAATATCCAAAATGCGGCAGATGCATTGCAAAAATCTTTTATTAAAGGGTTAAGCGTATTTTATCCAGATATGTACATCATAAATATGCCGTTTGTAGGTGCATATCCCATTCGATACAAAAAAATGTTTGTGAAATCCAGTTCTTTAGATCAAGGGAAAAGTATAGGTTATTGCAATATATTATATTTCAAACATTTTTTCATCAAAAAAGCAGTTAGAAAAGCTGTTTTAGAATGGGTGAAATTAGCGACAGGTAAAAAAATAGTGTTTATTTATTCATTGAATGATCCATTCTTGGACGTTCTTTCAGAAATAAAACCGCAATATCCAGATCTTCATATATGTCAAATAGTTCCAGATCTTATTGACGGCATGATTGTGCCTAAGGGATTTTTATATAAAATTCATCATGATAGAACTATTCGAAAATTTGAGTCAATTTATAAATATATAGATTCTTATGTTTTGTTGAGCGAACATATGAAAGATAGGTTACCTATAGGCACTTTGCCATATACAGTTGTTGAGGGGATATTTAATGCATATGACGATGATTTTGAGGTTCATGAGAAGCTAAATGATAAAATCGTTTTATATACAGGATCGTTAGCAAAAAGATATGGCATAATGAACTTAATAGAAGCTTTCAAACTATTGAAAGAAGAGAATATATATTTATATATCTGTGGGCGAGGAGATAGTGAAGCAGACATTATTGAGGCAAGTGCAGACAACCCTCGTATAGTGTATAAAGGTGTACTTAAAAGAAAAGAAGTTTTAGAGTTACAGAAAAAAGTCACCTTATTAGTGAATCCCCGTAATGCCGAAGGTGAATATACAAAATATTCATTCCCATCTAAAACGATGGAGTATATGGCATCGGATGTTCCTACTTTGTTATATAAGTTACCGGGTATTCCTGATGAGTATTACAACTATTGTTACTCATTAGAAGATGATTCAGTAGCAACACTTTCGGAAGCAATTAAAACGATTTGCTATACGGATAAACATGTGTTGGAAGAGAAAGGGAGAACAGCTCGGGATTTTATTATAAGGCAAAAAAGTCCTGAAAAACAGTGCTCTAAAATTGTAAATATGCTAAAATTAATAAAATAAAATATTATGTCATTGTTTAGAGATAAAACACTCCTTATAACAGGAGGTACTGGATCCTTTGGAAATGCTGTATTAAAAAGATTTCTAGATTCAGATATAAAAGAGATTCGTATTTTCTCTCGTGATGAAAAGAAACAGGACGATATGCGTCATGCATTACGTAATTCGAAAGTTAAATTTTATATAGGTAGTGTTCGAGACAAACGTAGTGTAGATAACGCTATGCGTGGGGTAGATTATATATTTCATGCAGCAGCATTAAAACAGGTTCCTTCATGCGAATTTTTTCCAATTGAAGCTGTAAATACAAATGTACTAGGTACACAGAATGTGCTGGATTCGGCAGTTGAGTTTGGCGTAAAAAATGTAGTGGTTTTATCTACTGATAAAGCAGCCTATCCGATCAATGCTATGGGAATAAGTAAAGCAATGATGGAAAAAGTTGCTATAGCAAAAGCGCGTACACTGGAAGGAACAAATACTATAATTTCGTGCACCCGTTATGGAAACGTAATGGCTAGTAGAGGATCTGTTATTCCTTTGTTTATTGAGCAGATTAAGGAGGGTAATGATTTAACGTTGACTGACCCTAATATGACACGTTTTATGATGACTTTAGATGATGCTGTAGACCTGGTTCTTTATGCATTCGAGCATGGTCAAAACGGAGATTTGTTTGTTCAAAAGGCTCCTGCGGCCACAATTGGTATATTAGCCCAAGCTATTATTGAATTAGCCGGATCGAACTCTAAAATAAAAGTTATAGGAACGCGTCATGGCGAGAAGCTTTATGAGACGTTGGTTACGCGTGAAGAGATGGCCAAATCTGAAGATATGGGAAATTATTTTAGAATTCCTGCCGATAACAGAGATTTGAATTATGATAAGTATTTTGTGGAAGGACAACAGAAAATATCATCTATCGAAGATTATCATTCTCACAATACGGATAGACTAGACATCGAAGGAATGAAAAAGCTTTTACAGAAGTTGGATATAATTAATGAAATTACAAAAAAATGAAGATACTCGTTACCGGATCGAGAGGTTTTGTTGGTAAGAACCTTGTATCCGAACTTCGCAACAGAAACTACACAGAAATATTTGAATTCGATATTGATACAGATCAAAGTCTTTTGGATAAATATGCAAGAGAGACCGAGTTTGTGTTTCATCTGGCAGGAGTGAATAGACCTGAAAATTCTGAAGAATTTATGGCTGGAAATTTCGGCTTTACATCACTATTGCTCGATTCTTTGAAAAAGAATAATAACAAAGCTCCTATTCTGATTACATCTTCTATACAGGCACTATTAGACAATCCTTATGGAAAGAGTAAAAAAGCCGGTGAAGATTTGATTTTTAATTATAGCTTGCAAAATCAAGTTCCTGTTTATGTATATCGTCTACCCAATGTTTTCGGTAAGTGGTGCAGACCAAATTATAATAGTGCTGTAGCTACCTTTTGCAATAACATTGCCAATGACTTGCCGGTTCAAGTAAATGACCCAAATGTAGAAATGTCTTTGGTTTATATTGATGATGTTATTAAATCATTTATAGATAAATTGAGTGATAGTGACAAGAAGAAAAATATAGCTGAAAAAATAGAACAAGTAGATATTGTTCATTCTATAAAATTAGGCGAAATTGTAGATTTACTTTATCAATTTAAGGAGAGTCGTCAGACTTTACACGTTCCTAATCTAAATAATCCGTTTGAGAAAAAGTTGTATTCTACATATTTAAGCTATCTCCCAAAAGACAAATTTAGCTACCCATTGAAAATGAATATTGATGATAGAGGGTCTTTTACTGAGTTCTTGAAATCGAATGACAGAGGACAAGTCTCTATAAATATATCCAAGCCGGGTATTGTAAAAGGAAATCATTGGCATCATACTAAAAATGAAAAGTTTTTGGTTGTAAGTGGAAGGGGAGTTATACGTTTTCGTAAGATAGACTCTGATGAAGTGATAGAATATTTTGTGTCAGGTGACAAATTAGAGGTATTAGATATTCCGGTCGGATATACACATAATATTGAAAATTTGGGTGACTCGGACATGGTTACAGTGATGTGGGTGAATGAAATTTTTGATAGCGAACATCCGGATACTTTTTTCTTGAAAGTTTAATTTTTAATTTAAATGAATTTGATTATGAAAAAATTAAGAGTGATGACTGTTGTAGGAACTCGACCTGAAATTATTCGCCTTGCTTGTGTCTTAAAAAAATTAGATCAGTCAAATGCAATCGATCATATATTAGTGCATACAGGTCAGAATTACGACTATGAGCTAAATGAAGTCTTTTTTGAAGATTTAGAACTTCGTAAACCAGATTATTTTCTCAATGCGGCAGGTAAAAATGCTACGGAAACAGCTGGTTTGATACTTATAAATATTGATTCTGTATTAGAAGAAGTAAAGCCAGATGCATTTCTTGTGCTAGGTGATACAAACTCTTGCCTATGCGCAATTGCTGCAAAAAAACGACGTATACCGATCTTTCATATGGAAGCCGGTAATCGTTGTTTTGATCAACGTGTTCCGGAAGAAACAAACCGAAAAATTGTTGATCATACAGCTGATATTAATTTGACGTATAGTGATATTGCAAGGGAGTATTTACTTGCTGAGGGGTTACGTCCTGACCGGATAATTAAGACCGGTAGTCCGATGTTTGAAGTATTGAATGACTATATGCCCAAGGTTGAAAAGTCTCAGATATTAGAAAAGTTAGATCTAAAAAAGAATAATTATTTTGTTGTATCAGCTCATAGGGAAGAGAATATTGCATCTGAAGAGAAGTTCTTTAATTTGGTGGAAATCCTTAACTCTATAGCCGAAAAATACAATATGCCTATTGTTGTTTCAACTCATCCCCGTACACGTAAGATGATAGAAAAGCATGGAATAGAATTTCATCAAAATGTAAAATTGATGAAACCTATGGGCTTGAGTGATTATTTAGCTTTACAAATTAATTCGTATGCCGTTCTTTCCGATAGTGGTACTATCAGTGAGGAATCTTCAATATTAAATTTTAAAGCTCTGAATATTCGGGAAGCTCATGAAAGGCCTGAAGCAATGGAGGAAGCATCGGTAATGATGGTTGGGTTGAATCCGGAGCGTGTATATCAGGGGTTGATTCAGTTGGAGTCCCAGAATGTTGGAGAAATACGCAATTTCCGTCCTGTATCTGATTACAGTATGCCTAACGTTAGTGACAAAGTGGTTCGTATAATTTTGTCGTATACCGATTATATTAAACGTGTCGTTTGGAGTGAATAAATTCTTTTGAGTAACGAAATGAATAATTAAGCTACAATCCAATTAATTATTTCTGATTTATACTGTAAAATAATATCAATAAAGTTGTTTTATTTATTGGATTATAAAGTTTCTAATTGAAGTTTGAACAACTTATTTAATAGCTTAGTTTATGAATAAAGCTCTTTTTATAGTAGTAAACGTTGACTGGTTCTTCTTGTCTCATCGATTACCCATAGCCTTAGCTGCAAAAGAAAAAGGCTATAGAGTAACTATTGTTTCTAAAGATACAGGAAAGAAAGAAGAGATAGAGGCCCTAGGACTAAGGTTTATAAATGTTGATTTTGAGCGCTCTGGAGCAAATCCTTTACATGAATTTAGATGTATAAAGATCTTATATAAAATATACAAGTCAGAAAAGCCTGATATTATTCATCACGTTACTCTTAAAGCTAGTTTGTTGGGATGTTTGGCTGCAAAGTTATCTGGAATAAAAAGAGTAGTAAATGCAATAAGTGGGTTCGGTTATAATTTTACGGATGAGAGAACGGGTATCAAACAGAGAATTATTAGAACGATGATGAATATGGCTTTTAAAAGTAAAAAATTTCATTTTATATTTCAAAATCCCGATGATACAAATCAGTTTATGAAATTTAATTTTGTATCAGAAAATCAAATTCACTTAATAAAAGGCTCTGGTGTTGATTTAAACAAATTTACTTATGAAAAACCCATAGCCAAAGAAAAAGTACAAGTAATTCTTCCGGCAAGAATGTTATATGATAAAGGAATTAACGAATTCATTCAAGCTGCCAAAAAGATTAAGGATAAGGTTGTGGATAAAGCCGAATTTGTGTTAGTTGGAGACTGTGATACTATAAACTTATCGGGTATTAAGGAAGAAGATATTAAAAGAGAAATTGATGTTCCATTTTTGAAATGGATTGGATTTAAAAAAGATATATTTTCAGTTATAAAAAATTCAGACATTGTAGTACTACCGTCTTATAGAGAAGGCCTACCTAAATCTTTAATCGAAGCTTGCGCTGTTGGGCGACCAATTGTAACAACAAATGTAGAAGGTTGTCGAGAATGTGTTATTGAAGGATATAATGGATACTTAGTTCCGGCAAAAAATATTGATACTCTATCTGAAAAAATGGAAGATCTCATTAATAATTCTGAAAAGAGAATAAAGATGGGGCTCAATGGGAGAATTTTAGCAGAGAAAAACTTTTCTATAGATTTTGTTATTCGTGAACATCTCCGGATTTATAAAGATTTAGAATCATGAAAAAAATATTAATAACAGGCGCATATGGGTTTGTCGGGACCAATCTAGCTTTATATCTAAAAGATAAGTATGAACTATGGGCTTTGGATGTTACCGAAGTGGAAGAAGGCTTGTATAGTAGATTTTATACATGGAGTCAATTGGACAAAATTCCATTTGATGATATTGATACAATAATTCATCTTGCGGGAAAAGCTCATGATACAAAAAATAAAGCAGAAATCCAATCCTACTTTTCAGTGAATACAGGGTTGACACAAAAAATATTTGATAAGTTTATAGTATCGGATTCTAGATCATTTATTTTTTTTAGTTCTGTTAAAGCTGCAGCAGATTTTGTTGAGGGTGAAAAACTTACAGAGGATGTTGTGACTAAACCGGTAGGACCATACGGAGAAAGCAAGATAAAAGCAGAGGAATATATTCAATCAAAAGAGTGGGGAGATAAAAGAGTATATATATTTCGTCCTTGTATGATACATGGGCCTGGGAATAAAGGCAATTTAAATCTGTTGTATAATGTTATAAATAAGGGATTTCCTTATCCTCTGGGCAAGTTTGACAATAAACGATCTTTTACTTCAATAGACAATCTGTGTTATATTATTGATAAAATAATATTCATGTTACCAACAGTCCCATCTGGCATTTATAATATTTCAGATGACAATCCTATATCGACCAATGAATTAATATTACTTATTTGTGAAGCATTAGATAAAAAAGCTAAGATATGGAATATACCTCTAGGACTGATAAAATTCTGTGTGAAAGTCGGAGATGTTTTACATTTACCTCTAAACAGTTTTAGATTAAATAAATTAACGGAAACTTATATTGTAGACAATTCTAAACTAAAAGAATCTTTAGATATAAAACAATTACCGATATCCACATCAGCGGGGATTCTAAAAACAATTAAGTCTTTTAATCTGCATTCAAACTGAACCATGATATATCTTGCTTGTTATATATTATCTACTATATTTATCCTGATTTACTTTAAAGTGGCCGATAAATATAATATTGTAGATAGACCTAATGAAAGAAGTTCTCATAAGGAGCTTACAATGAGGGGTGGTGGAATTATAGTCTGGTTCGTAGCATTATTCTATTTTCTGATAAATATAGATTCATCTCTTAATTTTTTTATAGGTATCACTCTTATTGGTTTTGTGAGTTTTATTGATGATATTAGAACTTTACCGAGTAGAGTTAGAGCATTTGTTCAATTATTCTCGGTTGGTGTTATTTTTTATGATTTAAATATTTTTTCTATTTATCCTTGGTGGATTATTTTAATTGCATTCATTATTTCTATAGGCATTATAAATGCATATAATTTTATGGATGGGATAAATGGAATAACAGGACTATACTCATGTGTTGTTTTTGCTTCATTTTTATATACGAATAATTGTGTAATTACTTTTGTTAACAATGACTTACTTATTTTTCCTATTATAGCATGTTCTATTTTTCTCTTTTTTAATTATAGAAAAAAGGCAAAATGTTTTGCTGGAGATATAGTCTNNGTTTGCAGAACGAGTAGTATAGTATGGGTTATGTTTTTATCTGTGTATGGGGTTGACTCTATTTGTACGATCTTACATAGGTTATATCTAAAACAGAATATCTTTAAACCTCATCGTATACATTATTATCAGATATTGAGTAATGAGCAAAAATTAGACCATCGTTTAGTATCTATGGCATATGCAATTGTTCAGACTTTTACATCCTTAGTTATAATATATACATACGTGTATGCGAATCAATATATAAATATTGTATCTATAATTATAATTATTACTTTAATTTCAATTTATTCAACTAAATTTATTTTAATAAAATGCCACCATTCATAATACAAGGGAGTAATCATAAAGATAATAGAGGAATTATATCTTTTGTTAATGACTTTTCTTTTGATAATATTGTTCGCTTCTATATTATTGAAAATTCAGAGGAAAACGAATTAAGAGCATGGCAGGGGCATAAACTAGATACAAAGTATTTCTATTGTATTAAAGGTGCATTTCAGGTATCATATGTAAAAATAGATAATTGGGAAAAACCTTCTTCTTCTTTAATCGTGGAAAGTATGATTTTAGATGAAACTGACAGTAAAATACTATGTATCCCTTTAGGATATGCAAATGCTATAAAATCATTAACCGTAGGATCAAAGCTTCTATCCTTCTCAACACTTCCTTTAAGTATGGTTAAAGATGACGATTTTAGATACGACAAAAACTTTTGGATAATCAAGTAATATGTAAAATAACTCATGATAAACAACACTACACGAAAAATATATAAGAGATTCTTAGAGAATCGTCTGCTAAGCAGGTGGTTCGTCTTGTTCATAGATTTGGCAATAGTCACTTTTGCGACTATCATATCATATATCCTAACACTTCAGATATACAAAAATATTCATATAGTATATCATCCTGTATTCTTTGAATATCTGGCTATAACCCTATTGTTTAATGCATTATGTTTTAGAATATTCAAAACATATAAAGGAATTGTTCGTTATTCTACAATTCATGAATTTCAAAAGATACTTACATCCTTGTTATTTGCTGATATACTTATATTTCTTACATTATATAAAGTTATAGGTCCATCCGGAAGCGTTGCTGTTGCATATTGTAGTACTCTCTTTTTAGTTTCATTGGTTGGTTTGTACGGGTTTCGCATAATTGTCGTTTATACTTATCAGACATTAACTCGACGGTTTGGTAACAACCCTTCTATACCTGTATTTGTGTGGGGATTAAATGAAGATAACATTGTCCTTGCACAGCTGTTGAGTACCGGAAACAATAGGTTCAGGATTATCGGTTTTCTTACAACTGATCCTGACTCAAAATTAAAGAAACTGACAGACGTACCAGTTCTTACTATTCAGAAGTCTGAAGATTTTTTAAAATACAAGATAAAAGATGTATTGTTTACCAAAGAAGATGAACTAAAGACTGAAGCTAATTATGTTGAAAAAATATTAAGCTTAAATATTCGTATCTATATAAGTAAACAAATGAATATAGACAGTTTATCTCAACTGTCAGATATTAGTCGGAGTATTCGTCCCGTTCAGATTGAAGATTTGCTTGGTCGTCCCGAAATAAATATCAGCTTGAATGTAATAGCTGAAAATGTTCAAGGGAAAAATATTTTGGTGACAGGTGCTGCAGGTTCAATCGGAAGTGAAATAGTCAAGCAATTAGCTCAATTTTCTCCAGCTTCTATTATTTGTCTCGATCAGGCTGAAACGCCATTGAATGATTTGGATATTGAATTAAAGAAACTGTATCCCTGCTTGAACTTTACTACCATTATCGGAGATGTCCGTAACCATACAATTATCAACTTTGTGTTCGATAAATATAAACCTAATATCGTTTACCATGCGGCTGCTTATAAGCATGTACCAATGATGGAAAGATATCCCTGTGAAGCTATAATTACAAACGTATTAGGTACAAAGATATTAGTTGATTTGGCTATTAAATATGATGTTGAGATGTTTATTATGGTCTCAACAGATAAGGCTGTAAACCCTACCAATATTATGGGGGCTACTAAACGTATTGCAGAGATATATGTTCAGTCTTGTGCAACCGATATGAAGAAAAATAAATCTCACACTAAGTTTGTAACTACTCGCTTTGGTAACGTATTAGGTAGTAATGGTTCTGTTATTCCGTTATTTAGGAAGCAAATAGAAAAAGGAGGGCCGATAACGGTAACTGACCCTGAAATAACCCGTTATTTTATGACAATTCCAGAGGCATGTCGTCTCGTTTTGGAAGCTTCGGTCATCGGTAAGTCCGGCTATATTTATGTCTTTGATATGGGACAACCGGTGAGAATATATGACCTGGCAAAGAAAATGATAGAATTGGCAGGTCTAGTTCCTGAAAGAGATATTGAAATTCAATTTTCAGGATTAAGGCCCGGAGAGAAGCTGTATGAGGAGTTATTGAATGACTCTGAAATAACAGAACAGACTTCGCACAAAAAGATTATGATGGCCAAAGTAAGAGAATACCATTTTCAGGATATCTTACCTCAAATAGAGCAGTTAATTTTAGTCGCCCAGACAAATGATAAATACAAACTCGTACGACAGATGAAAGTCCTTGTACCGGAATTTATTAGCAATAATTCAGAATTTGAACAACTTGATCAAAATAATATAGATACTACTAGTAATTCTCAAATTTGGGTATAAAAGAAATACCTGTATTTATTTTTACAAAACAGACAACAGAATACGACAGATGCTCATTTTATTTACTCCGAATATGAAATTACTTGCCCACTAATTTGCATAAGCGATATCTCACATAATTTTGTATTATATTCAGCCTGAACAAGTCTTTCTTCGGCCTCTAATAGACTGTTTTGTGCCTCTCGTAGTTCTATACCTGATAGGTCTCCAAGTTTGTAGCGTTCGATTGCTATTTCATGGTTTTCTTTTGCTGTCTGTACATTCTCTTTTTCAAGATTTGTCAGATCTATATTATTTCTATAAGCCATCCACATATTCGAAAAATCGGCTTTTAGAGAGAGTATCGTTTGTTCGTACTGGAGTTCTTTGTTTTCAACTTCTATACGGGCATTCTTTTGTTTTCTTTTTCTATTGAAGCCATCAAATAGGTTGAACCCTAGAGTTAATCCATAGGTTAAGCCCAAATTGTTTTGATTATCTATAGTCCCCGTATTGTAAATGTTTTTTGTATAACCATAGCCTGCATTAAGTTTCAAATACGGATAGTTCTCACTCTGAGCTGTTTTTAAATCAAGCAAACTAAGATTCTTATTTTTATTTGATAACAAAAGGAAAGTATTCGAAGATAGCGTTTTTTGCCAAATATCATCTTTATTTATAAACTGATTGAATTCAATAATAGAGTCGGTAGTAACAATGAGCTGCTCGATATTGTCAGCAGCCATCATTTGGTTAAGTGATATGCGAGATGTGTATAGTACTTCATATTGTTTAATCAACCGAGAGCTGTCACTGTTGAAGTCTACTTTTGCTTGCTGAAGATCGAGCCGAGAGCCTGCTCCGATTTCGTATCTGGCCTCAACAATTCGTAATCTTTCCTTGGATAACTTAACGGCTGATTTTAAGTTTTTTAATCGGATATTCTGCTGGATGTAATTGTAATATTCTGAAGTTAACCCCGATACGAAGTTCTCTATCGTTAAGCGGGTATTCAGTTCCCCCATCTTTTGCAGCTCTTTTAAGCGTTGGTGATTCGTTTGGATATTGAAACCATCAAAAACTGTCCAATTCAGGTTGACGCCTGCATTCAATAATTGATTGTGAATGCCGTTATTCTTATTTTTCTCTCCATTTGCCAAATTCTGTGTTGTATTGTTTACCGAACCCGAATAACCAGTTGTGAGATCTACAGACGGAAGGTATCCTGCATTTCCCACTGTGAGATTATTGTCCGATATTTCCTGATTATTGCGCATAATGCGAATGTCATAGTTCTTTTGCAATCCAGTTTCGATACATCTTTTGAGATCGAATACAACCTGACAGTCTGATACGCCCGGTACAGCTACTGCCAGAGCAATAATTAATATATATTTTTTCATCATCAAAATTCTTCTTAGTCAAAAGGTGACAAAAGTAACAGCTTTCATCTCTTTTTTATTTGTTACCTTTTGTGCTGGTATATAGTTGTTATATTATAGATAAATTCATATTTACTAAATCCTATCTTTCTTCTTACTTCTGTCGGTAGATATATATAAATACATAGCCGGTACAATGAATATCGTTAATAGAGTAGAAATCATCATTCCTCCAATTACAGCCACCCCCATAGCCATACGTCCATTGGCTCCTTCGGCACTGGCAAATATTAGAGGTAACAATCCCAACACCGTAGAGAAGCTCGTCATAAGGATCGGGCGCAGGCGTTGTACTGCGGCTCCTTGTATGGCTTCAAGTTTGCTCATTCCGGCTTCTTGACGCTGATTTGCAAACTCCACAATAAGAATACCATTTTTAGCAACCAGCCCGATAAGCATAATAATTCCTATCTGGCTGAATATATTCATCGTTATATCTTTGATATACATAAACAAAAGAGCTCCGGCAATTGCAAGGGGTACTGTAAGCATAATAACAAACGGGTCTTTGAAACTTTCGAACTGTGCGGCAAGGATCAAAAAGATCAGTAATATAGCAAGTATAAATGCAAACATCAAACTGGAAGAGCTTTCGCTAAAATCCTTTGAATCTCCCGCCAATGCTGTTCGGAATGTATCATCAAGGGTTTCTTTCGCTATACGATCCATTTCTTCCAACCCGGCGCCGATTGTTACTCCCGGAGATAATCCTGCGGATACTGTTGCAGACTTAAATCTGTTATACCTGTATAGCTGGGGAGGGGCAACACTTTCTTCTAAGCGCACAAGATTATCCATCTGGATCATATTCCCTCCTAAGTTTTTAAGATAAATAGATTTCAGATCGAGAGGAGTATTTCTTTGTTGACGATTAATTTCTCCTAATATCTGATATTGTTTCCCATTCATATAAAAATAGCCCATACGTTGCCCACTCAGTGCATACTGTAACGTTTGCCCTATATCCCTGGTACTTACTCTTAGTATGGCGGCTTTATCCCTGTCTATGATAATACGGGTTTCAGGTTTCGTGAATTTAAGATTTACATCAGCCATCTGAAACATTGGGCTCTCTTGTACTTTTCTCATAAATAGAGGGATGAATTCCTCTAACTTTTCAAGGTTGGTAGCTTGCAATACATATTGTATAGGCATACTCGATCGCCTTCCTCCAAAGGTAGATTGTTGTTGTACAAACGCACGGGCTTCCGTTTCTTTCCTTACGGCCTTTGTCAGTTCGCTGGCAATTTCCATTTGGCTTCTTCCTCTATCTTTAATATTTGGCAACGTAAGATTTACCATTCCGCCTCCTGTCCACGCACGCATTGTATTAATGAGGCGTTCGGGTGCAACGGAATCAGCTATCACTCCAATCTTTTCTGTATAATTTCGATTAAATTCATAAGTAGAGCCTTCTGGTCCGCTGGTTCTTATTGTTATCTGTGAGCGGTCTTCCAATGGTGCCATTTCGGAAGGGATAGCACTGACCAAATAACCTATTCCTGCGAGTGTAAGGATTATGATAGGCCATATTATTATCTTATGTTTAAGGAAGTGTTGCAAACCATTGTCGTAAGCTTTGGTCAACCATTGAAAGAAAGGATCTGTTTTACGGTAAAACCATCCCGCCTGATCTTTTTTCTTCAATAACTTGGTAGCAAGCATTGGTGTAAATGTAAGAGCTACAAATGCTGAAATAAGGACAGCTCCGGCAATTACAATACTAAATTCACGGAACAAACGTCCTGTCATCCCTTCAAGAAAGACAATAGGGAAAAATACCGCAACCACAGACACAGTTGTTGAGATGACGGCGAAGAATATTTCTTTAGAACCCTCTATTCCAGCTTGCTTGGGAGTCATCCCTCCCTCAATTTTCAGATAGATGTTCTCGGTGACCACAATAGCATCATCGACTACCAATCCCACAGCCAGAACTACGGCCAACATGGATAAGACATTGATCGAGAATCCGGCAACATACATCACAAAGAAAGCCCCCACAAGTGATACGGGAATAACAACGCAAGGAACCAATGTCACACGCCAGTCGCGAAGGAAAAGGAATATTATGATAACAACCAATGCAAAAGCTATATACACGGTTTCTTCCACTTCTGCTATCGAAGCCCTTATAAATTTAGTATTGTCGAAGGCAACATCAATTTTGACATCCTCCGGTAAGTCTTTCTTTAGTTGTTCGAGACGAACCATCGCTTCATCAGAAATCTCAATCTGATTGGCTCCCGGTTGTGGAATAATAACAGTACTTACAGCAGGAACACCATTTCGACGCATAATACTCTTATAGTTTTCTGTACCCAGCTCCGCTGTACCTACGTCTCTAAACCTTACAACATTATAATTGTCTTCTTTGATAATCATATTGTTGAATTCTTCGGGAGTTTGCATCAATCCTAATGTTCGTATAGAAAGCTCAAGATTATCGCCTTCTATGCTGCCGGAGGGCAATTCCACATTTTCTTTATCTACGGCACTTTTTACATCCATAGGGGTAATGCCATACGACGCCATTTTTACCGGATCGAGCCATAGTCGCATCGAATAGCGGTTTTGTCCCCAGATTTCCACTGCACTTACATTGGGTATGGTTTGTAACCGCTCTTTTACTGTCAACTCCGCTATTTCACTTAGTTCGAGCAAAGAACGCTTTTCGCTTTGTATACTTATTTGTATAATCGGGTTGGCATCGGCATCAGCCTTAGATACAGTAGGAGGGTCGCAGTCGCGAGGCAGATAACGTTGTGCCCGTGAGACTTTATCCCGCACATCATTTGCTGCTGTTTCGAGGTCTACAGATAATTCAAATTCCACTGTTATACGACATGAACCCTGACTACTGCTACTTGTCAAAGACCTGATGCCGGGTATCCCATTTATATTTTGCTCTAGTGGTTCTGTGATCTGATTCTCTATGATTTCAGCATTTGCCCCGGGATAACTCACGTCTACCGAAATAATGGGGTTATCTATGTTGGGATATTCGCGCACCCCTAAATATGTATATCCGATCAATCCTAAAAGGAATATAATCAATACAAATACAGTGGCTAATACCGGGCGCTTTATACTTAATTCAGATATAGTCATCTTTTAGAGGTTTTGGATGTTTAGAAATCTACGATCTTAAATATCCGAAGCTATTATATAAATTGTTTTACTGATTGTTTTCTATAAAATTATCGATAATAACAGGCAAACCGTCACGCAATTGCATGACACCCGTTACTAAAAGAGTATCGCCAACATTTAATCCGTTTAATACCTGAACGGATGAGGCTGTACGCATACCTTTCTTTAGTACTATCTGGTGGGCTACGCCGTCCTTATATACGTATGCAATATCACGTCCCATTTCTGCTATCGTAGATAAACTAGGGATGACTAAAGTATTCTTTATCTCCTGCAATTTTATCTCAACATTCGTAGAGAGACCCGGCTTTAATCTTCCTCCGGGATTGGCATACAAAGCTCTGGCTTTTAGAGTAAGCGTTTGTCTATCGAGGTTAGACTCTACGGCATAAACTGTAGCCTGGTATTTGTTTAGATCATTATCGAATGTAAAAGTAAGAGGCGTTCCGGGCTTTACATTATTTACTTCTGACTCATTTACCGAAAACTCTATTTTTAATGGAATTATTTTGGTTAGCCTAGATATTATTATAGAAGGTGAAGCATATGTTCCTTCACTCACTTGTCTCAAACCTATGATACCATCGAATGGAGCACGCAGTTCTGTTTGGGCAATCCTTGTTTTCACTAACTCAATATCAGCCTTCAATTTTTCCAACTCTGTATTGACAGATTCATAAGCTTCCTGACTTACGGCGTCTTTTGCCAATAATGCCTTTTGGCGGTAAACCCTGTCTTCGGCTAAAGGTATTTGTGTTTGTAATTTCTTCAACTCAGCTTGTAGTGGTTTATCGTTTACTTTGGCTAAAAGCTGGCCTTTTTTTACATTCGAACCCTCTTTGAAGTGTATTTCTGTTATCATCCCCGAGGTCTCGAATGATAGATCTACTTCTTCATCAGGGATCAAAACCCCTTTTACTCTGATGGTATTATCAAGATTACCGTATTTTAAGATCTGGGCATTAACATTTAGTACCGTGCGGTTGCCTGTAACTTTATTACCCGGAGGAGTTGGTGAAGGATCGGCATTCGTCGTTAAAAAATCTTTGATCTTTGGATAAAAAGCCATTCCGGCAATAAATAAAATAATAACAATCAGAAGTCCTATTTTTGTTTTTTTGTTCATAGTAAATATTCTATTTTGGGCTTATAATACAAGTTTCCAAGAGTACGATTTAAAATAGATGGAAAGGTTTAATTCATCGGATGTATTTTAATTTTTGTTTGCATTACTAAACAAAAATTAAATAAGATGTCTTCTTCCCTTCATTTTTCTTTCCCCTTATTGTTTATTCGTAATGTTTTTTTAAGTTTTGTGTAGATCTATTTTGTAAATATAATATTAAAAATAGAAGTGTTGCAGGATTATAAAATGTCTTTAAAAAGTGATGTTCTGGAATGTCCTAAAAATAGTTATTTATTCAGATTCATTGCCTGTGTAATGACTCAATATTCAAATGAGATAGTTATATTTGTAGAGTTTAAAAAATAACCTATACATAAAGATACCTTATGAAGAAAGATATTTTTCATCTTAAATCGAAACAACTAAAAGAAATAGCCCAGTCGCTCCAACACAAGGTAGAGGTTGGTCTGAGTAAAGAGAATGCCGAAATACAGTGTATTCCTACTTACATTATACCTAAAACAACCAGTGTGAACGGTAAGGCTACTGTTTTAGATTTAGGGGGAACGAACTATCGGGTTGCTGTAGTTGATTTTGTTGATGGTAAACCAACAATTCATCCTGAAAATGGATGGAAGAAGGATTTATCTGTTATGAAAACTCCGGGCTTTACCGAAGAAGATTTGTTTAAAGAACAAGCCGATCCAATAGGTGAAATCAAGCGTGATCAAGAAACTCCTATAGGATATTGTTTTTCTTATCCGGCTGAATCTCTGCAAAACGGAGATGCCAAGCTTCTTAGATGGACAAAAGGTGTTGACATCAAAGAAATGGTAGGAAAACCGGTAGGACAGCCATTGGTAGATTATCTGAATGAACGCAATGATGTAAAATTCAATGGTGTAAAAGTGATAAATGATACAGTAGCAAGCTTATTTGCGGGACTTACAGATTCCAGCTATGACGCTTATATCGGGCTGATTGTTGGAACAGGTACAAATATGGCTACTTTTATCAATGCTGATAAGATAAAGAAACTAAATCCTGATTACAAACTAAGCGGGTTGATTCCTGTAAACTTAGAGTCAGGTAACTTTAACCCTCCTCATCTAACAGCTATCGATGATAAGGTAGATGCTTGCTCTGATGCAAAGGGTGCTCAACGTTTCGAAAAAGCTGTATCGGGTATGTATTTGGGAGAAATCCTTAAATCAGTTTTCCCATGCGATGAGTTTGAACAACGATTTGATGCACAGAAGCTGACTAATATCATGAATTATCCTGATATTCATAAGAAAAGATATGTAGAGATTGCTCGTTCAATATACGAAAGATCAGCGAAATTAGTTGCTGCATCTATCGCCGGATTAGTTTTGGTTCTTGTATCACATGATCCTTCTATCAAGAAAATAAGATTGGTTGCCGAAGGTAGCTTATTCTGGAGTGAATACAGAAAAGGTAAAAACTATAAAGATATGGTAATGTCTGAGTTACAAAAACTTCTTGCAGAGTTTAATCATGCAGATGTTCATGTACATGTAGCTCAAATGGACAATGCAAATCTTATAGGTTCCGCTATAGCTGCTTTGTCGTAAACTAAAGATATAATAGCAAGTAGGGGTTTGGATGTTTCCAAATCCCTTTTTTCTTATAATCAATATCGGTTAAGTCACTTTTTATAAGTATTTTTGCCCTGCAAATAACTATTTGTCGTTTTATTTTATCTGGACTATTATATGACTATGTTAGAAAAAGCAGTTGCCGCACTCCCTATAAAAGGATATCTGAATATGGAAATACCGAAAGGTATAAATCTGGTAGAAGAGATTAATAAAATGCGAAAAGAAAAGAATGCTATCATTCTTGCGCATTATTACCAGACAGGCGATATTCAGGATATAGCCGATTTTTTGGGTGACAGTTTGCAACTGGCACGTGCCGCCGAAAAAACGGATGCAGATCTAATCGTATTCTGCGGAGTGCACTTTATGGCCGAAACGGCTAAGATTTTGAATCCGACCAAGAAGGTAGTTCTTCCTGATTTATTGGCTGGTTGCTCTTTGGCAGACTCTGCGTCAGGAGAGGGGATTCGTGAAATGAAGAAGAAATATCCGAATGCCATCGTTGTGAGTTATATCAATTGTGATTCTACCGTTAAGGCTGAGAGTGATATAATTGTTACGTCATCCAATGCCGAGCACATCATAAACTCTTTGCCGGAAGATCAAGAGATTATATTTGCCCCTGATAAAAATCTGGGTAGATATATCAATCAAGTGACAGGACGAAATATGATACTTTGGGACGGTGCTTGTATTGTGCATGAAGCATTCTCTCTGGAACGGATTGCACAGCAGATGTTGGAACATCCGAAGGCTAAACTTATAGCTCACCCCGAAGCTCAAAAACCGGTTTTGCAGGTAGCTCATTATATTGGCTCTACAGCCAACTTACTCAACTATGTAGTGAATGATAGCAGTCAGGAATTTATTGTGGCTACAGAGGAAGGTATATTGCATGAAATGAGAAAACGTGCACCGCACAAAACACTAATTCCTGCTCTGACGATTGATGATAAATGCAATTGTAGCGAGTGTCATTTTATGAAATTAAATACAATGGAGAAATTGTATTTGTGTATGAAGTATGAGCAGCCGGAGATATTAATGGATCAAGAAATCCGACTAAAAGCATTGAAGCCTATAAATAGAATGTTGGAAATGTCTAAGGCTATTAAATAAACAAATAACAAAAAGTGATGATTTATGAATTGTGAGCACATAATGTTGTGTGTTTGTAATCCGTAATTTATAATTCATAACAAAGAATGATATATACTGATGTTTTGGTGATAGGTTCAGGAATATCCGGCCTGTCGTATGCTTTAAAAATAGCGCAACAGAGACCCGATACTAGGATAACAATTATCACAAAATCAGACGATGAAGAGTCGAGTACCAAGTATGCGCAAGGAGGGGTTGCTGTTGTAACCAATTTCGAAAAAGACAGTTTTGATAAGCATATTGAGGATACTCTACGAGCGGGAGATGGCTTATGTAAACGTGAAGTGGTAGAGATTGTAGTGAAAGAAGGCCCTGAGCGTATCCGCGAAATGGTGGAGTGGGGTGCTAATTTCGATAAAGACGAGTTTCAAAGTTATGACCTGGGGCGTGAAGGCGGACATACCGAAAACAGGGTAGTGCACCATAAGGATAGNNACGTTATAATCATGCCTAACGAAGAGGGCGGAATAGCTATAGAACTTGAGAGTATGGTTATGAAACAATTTGGAGCAGAAATAGAAAGAGCATTGTTGCAAGCTGTAGAGCGACTCGAGAATGTTACTTTGCTCAACCATCATTATGTTATCGATTTACTTACTGAGCATCAAGTACCGCAATCCGAATTTGATAAATATAACCTCCACTGCTATGGAGCATACGTGTTGGATATGAAAGCCAGCCGAATCATTAAAATGACGGCAAAAATTACACTAATGGCTACCGGAGGATGTGGGCATGTATACAAAAATACGACAAATCCGACTATAGCTACAGGTGATGGTATTGGCTTGGCTCATCGTGCAAAAGCCAGAATCAGCAATATGCAATTTATTCAGTTTCACCCGACTGCATTCTATAGTAATACGACAGGTCAGCTACCTTTAATATCAGAGGCTGTAAGAGGCTTTGGAGCTAAATTACGTACTGCTTCAGGAGAGCCATTTATGCATAAATACGATGATAGGGAAGAGCTGGCATCACGGGATATTGTAGCACGAGCTATTGATAATGAAATGAAACTGCGTGGAGACGATTATGTTTGTCTGGATTGCCGACACTTAGATCAACGAAAGTTTCTCGAACATTTTCCAAANNTATCTATAAGCAATCTAAAGATGAAGGGCTGGACATGTTCATGGACTTGATCCCAGTGGTACCGGCAAGCCATTATCTATGTGGAGGAATAGATGTCGATTCATTTGGGCAAAGTACAATAAAGAATATGTTTGCTGTGGGCGAATGTTCGAATACAGGACTTCACGGTGCAAATCGTTTAGCATCCAATTCTTTGCTTGAAGCTCTCGTTTTTGCACATCGTGCAGCAATGAAAACGATAGAACGCTTGCATGAAGATAATTTTAATTACGATCATCTTCTAAAAATTCCCGAATGGAATCAGGAAGGAATGAGAGTGAATGAAGAAATGGTTTTACTCAATTACCTTCGAAAAGAATTGCAGACATTAATGAGTGATCTTGTCGGTATTGTGCGTAGCAATGCCCGTCTGAAAATGGCAAAGCAAAAAGAAGAAGAAATATACAAGTCTGTAAAAGAAATATATAAATTTTCGATACTATCGCCGCAACTCTCAGAATTAAGAAATCTGGCTAGTGTGGCTTATCTGATTATAACTCAAAGTATAGAACAAACCGAGAATAGAGGTACATTTTATAATAAAGATTTAGATATTCATGAATAGACCTTCATACGTAACTGATAGTAGATTATATCATTTTATTGATGAGGCCATTAAAGAAGATATTGGCGACGGAGATCACTCTACATTGGCCAGTGTGCCTGCTGATCTGCAACAAAGAGCTCATTTGATCATAAAACATGACTGTATCTTAGCCGGAGTTGATCTGGCTCGAGAGATATTTCATTATTATGATAAAAATCTGAAAATAGATATCCTCAAAAATGATGGGGATCAAGTAAAAGAGGGTGAGATCGCATTTATAGTATCAGGTGCGGCTCGTTCGATTCTCACAATGGAACGCCTAGTACTAAACTGTATGCAGCGTATGAGTGGAATAGCGACGTATACGCATCGGATGGTAGACTTGCTGGCAGACACAAATACGCGTATTCTGGATACCCGAAAAACGGCTCCAATGTTCCGTATGTGTGAGAAGTGGGCCGTGCATATAGGTGGAGGTCAAAATCATCGCTTTGGACTTTTTGATATGGTCATGCTCAAGGACAATCATAACGATTATGCCGGAGGAATAACCAAAGCTGTAGAGGCAACAGTAAAATATCTGAAAGAGAACAATAAAAATCTACGAATAGAGGTAGAAACACGCAACCTGAAAGAAGTAGAGGAAGCCTTGGCTACAGGTGCTGTGGACGTCATTATGCTCGATAATATGTCTTTATATGAGATGAGTGCTGCTGTAAAGCTAATAAACGGTAGGGTGAAGGTAGAAGCTTCTGGGGGCATAACAGAAGATATGGTGCATGATATAGCTAAGACCGGAGTGGATTATATTTCTTCGGGAGCAATTATATATTCTGCCCCAAATATTGATTTAAGCCTTAAAGCCTTTTAATTTTATCTGAATTACCATGAAAGCAGAAGAAATTCTATCCTTACGCTTATCTAATCATCAGTTGGATGGTACATTCGTGGGCGAAGCATACGAGTTGGTTTCGTGGATGGGAGCTATTCAGGCACAAGACTACAATATGGCGAAATGGGGCATCGGTATACGTATTCCCGAAATTCCCGATCAGAAGATTGAAGAGGCTTTGAACAAGGGTGATATTTTACGTCTTCATATCTTACGTCCGACATGGCATTTCGTATCTAAGGACGATATATACTGGATGCTTTATTTGAGTCTTCCGAGAGTGAAAACTGCAATGCGATCTTATGATAAGGATTTGGGACTTACCGAATCGTTAATAGCCCGTACAAATTCAATTATAGAAAAGGCACTTCAGGGAAATTCATTAACACGTCAAGAGCTGAAAGATGTAATAAATAGGGCAGGTATAGATGCCGATAATAGAACCGTTAATCATATAATGATGCATGCCGAGTTGGATGGCGTTGTATGCAATGGAGAGACGAAAGGCAAAAAACAGACGTATGCTTTGTTGCAAGAAAAAGTTGAAAATACGCCCGATCAGTTCGATAAAGAAGAATGCCTGTATAAATTAGCATTCAAATATTTTAGGAGTCATGGTCCTGCTACTTTACAGGATTTTGTTTGGTGGTCGGGATTGACTACAGCAGAAGCCAGACAAGGAATAGCTCTGATAGGGGGCGATTTTATTCATGAAACAATAAATGATCAAACATATATTTTTCATAGAGACTCTAAGCCGCTAAACAGTAATAATTTGATCAATCTTTTACCTGCTTTTGATGAATTTACAGTTAGCTATAAGGATAGAAAAGAAAGTCTGCATATTGACCATCACCATAAGATAATAACAAGTCCGGGAATATTCAGACCTGCTATCAGCCTTGATGGCAAAGTTATTGGTACTTGGAAAAAGTCATCAAAAAAGAATGAAATTCTTGATACCGAGTTCTTTTGCACATCAAATAAGAAAACGCAGAATTTGGTTACTAAAGCTATCGAAGGATATAAAAAATACCTACTTTAAGTATATATCATATACACTACAAATACAACATACAATGTAAAAGTAAGGAAGATAAAAAAGCTATTTATACTTATCAGAACAAAAGATTTTAAATTGGATATCAATCTGTTCTCTTCAAAGAATACTCTATTTCCTCTGAAAAAATAGAATGTTACATATAGAGTAGCAAAAGAATATAAAAGAAAATAGAATGTTGTATTTAAGTTTAACCAATCGAACAGACAGCTTAGAATTGTTGCTATCGTTATCGTTAGCAAGGTCGTAGAAAAGAAATGCAATGTAAATACTGCGCTGTCGAAATAATATTTTTTCTTTTTATTATGGAACAACCATAACCAAAAGGCAAAGAGAGGCATATATATAAAGAGAACTTTGGGGATATTGTGAATGAAGAACTCGATGGCTTTTTCTCCTTTTTGTTTATCTTTTACATTTTCTAATATACCTGCTATAAATTGTTTTGTCTTATTCCCTGTCTTTTCATCTACTCCTGATGTATTAATTTTATCTTCGATCTTACTAACTTTCTCAGGTATTTTAGTCTCATTAATGAGATTTTTCTTATTTACGTCCAGCTTTGCTATAATCGTATCTATGGACTTCGTATCTACATTTTCGCTGATCTCTTTTTGTGTTTTTTCTTTGTCAGGTGCTGATGCTTCGGGAAGGAGAGGGGGGATAAAAAAGGCAATGAAACCCATGAATATATAAAGAGTAAAAGGGTTCACATACGATTTTCGTTTTCCATTCATATACTCCAATGAGAGTTTGCCGGGAGAAAGAAATAGATATTTTGCTGTTCTCCAAAAAGAACTGTCGTAATGCAAAAAATCGAAGACAAAATGAGTAAATACATGATGGAAAGATTGCCTGCTTTCACTGTTTTCTTGTCCACATTTAGGACAGTAGTGCTGCTCAACAAAAGCTCCGCAATTTTGGCAAGTCTTGTTGATCCTGATTTTATGTTTACTCATAGTTCAAAAAAAGCTATTATAGTTATTTGCTGAATCGATAGGTGATACCTAGTGTACCGTATATGTTGTAGAACGTGAATTTAATAGGATTTGATCCCGAATAAAAATAAGGAAGAAGCCCCCAAGTAAAACTACCATAAAACCCAATATGACTATTTAAGCGATATTCACCTCCTGCTAATAGTCCAAAATCATAGTCACGAGAGTCGTTTCCAAAGTCGAATGTTGCACCCTCTCCGCTTATTTCTTGTTTCTGACCTACCGGAGAGTCTATTCTGATGTATCCATCATTTACATATCCGTCAAACTTGGATGAGAGAGTTCTTGCTGCATATATACCCAGTTTAACTTGCCATTTGTTATTGAATCGGTATGTACCATATATAGGTACGGTAAGATAAGTCATATCTACATTCGTTACATTCTTTCCTACAAAGTAACCTGTCAACTTTTCGCTTCCTTCGGTCAAGGTAACACTTGTGTACATGTACTTCACGTGATCGGAAACTCGCATCCCTTTCCAATCGAGACTTAGTCCTGTGCCTACACCCCATCGTTCGTTGAGGTTGCAGACTAGATTGAATCCTAGTTGAGGGTTGAATTTTGGATTGTAACTATTAATCTCTCTTACTTCAGCCGGAATAGGTACAGGAGCAGTTGCTCCCATATTAAATCCTAGGATAAAGCTCAGATCAAATGTATTGTTATCAGAATTCTGCGCTGAAATATTATTACTTATCATTAATACTGTTGCAAGTACTAGGATGATGTTATATTTTAATCTCATCAGATATATTCTTATTTTATAGGATCGCATACTAGTTCAAGGTCATCAGCAATGAGAGTGCTGCCCACAGCTCCCTGATATTCGTTTCCATCTTTGCTTGATGCCAAAACAATGGTAAGACGATAATCATTTTTCGTGAAATCGAGTTCTTCTTTATAACTGAATGGTATAGAAAAATGTATAAACCCATTGTTAGCTGGCGTTTCCACTATATTTCCGTCAGTATGAGACCATTTGGCTGTTCCTACAACTCTAGGCGATGTGAGAATTGATTCTCCATCAAGAAACTCTTCGTTTGCGGGAGCACCTTTACTTACTTTAAATATTGTAGCATACATCGACAGCGAATCTGTTCTGTTTGCTATAACTTTTCCATCTTTACCTGTAAAAATATCGCCCGGGGTATATTTGTAGTAACCATTGAACATGATTGGTTTACCATTTTCTTTCGGATGAGCCTGTCCCAATATTAGTGATTTTAGAGGGTTCGACATATTCGCGGAAAAAGCTCCTCTAAAAAGTGATCCCGAAAAGATAGGGTAGTCTATTCCAAAAACCGTTGTGCCTTTTATCGTGCGTAGTATCGCAGCATATTTTCCATTAACACAGTCGGTCGTTTTATCGGTAGGATAATGATCCAACGTTAATGATCCGGTGCCTACCAAAATAGACAGTCCCGAGTTTGCATTACTCCATAATAGATCACTTAAAATCGGATACGGTGCTTTTTCTGTACCCGCTGTTGTCCATTCTTCGAACGTATTTTTAAGACTAATCTTGGAGGTTACTGTTACTGTATATGTTTTTGTATACTTCCCATCTTCGGAAGTTACTGTATAGATAACATTTTTTCGTTTCGAAAAATCTTGAGAAGTTCCCGATTTCGGTTCGATCGTAGCTCCGGCTGTAACTTCAATTATTGGTGTAAGGTGTGAGTAATCAGCATTTTCGGAAACGAAAAGCTGAACAGTATATTCTGTTATAGCGCGAGTGATAAATACTCCATCTTCAACTTTCATATCTATAATGTCCGCCTCCATATTTAGCGGCTCATCTTTTATGCATGAAGTAATACTTAGCATACACAAGATAAATAGTGATAGATTCTTAATATTCATAAATTATTCTAAAAGAAACGATGATAAAGTTACACAATGATTTTGTGGCAGAAGTTTTTAGTTTTGTAAATTAATGCTTTTTAACGCTAAAATCTTCTGAGATAATTTATCATATTTCCTTCTGTGAATATGATATAGTTCACGAATAGAGTCACTTCCTAGTAGTATATTTCAGTAGGAGTACTACTTAGTTCAACATATAGGTTTTCATTTTTGACTGAAAAACGTACTTTGTTTTCCTTCGAGAGCCAACCTAATGCAAGAAGTATCAACGAATTTTTGTAATGTGTTAATTCTTCAATTTCTTGAACCGACATTTTGCCTCTTTCCGACAGATACTGCCAAATAGCTGTGGCGTTTATACGAATATCTTTCTTTAGCATGGCGAATCGTTTTAGTTTGGTTAAATAAAGCATATCTTATATGTAAATATACTAATTTTAATTGATTAACGAGACAACTAAGCCTCCTAATATTGTACCAAAACCACAATTTACCCAAGATTCAGCTGAAAGGGGATATGTTCCCCAATAACATGCAAAATAGTACCAATAGATATATGAGGCTATGAAACCGATCAACATACCTATCAGTACAATTTTGTTATGCAATATAAATTGTATTATATTTTTCATTATTGATTAAGCTAAAGAATATAGACCCGCATGACTTGTTTCAGGCAGTATAAGGGATTCTTCTTGTATACTTGGGAATACCGCTTCTCTAATGGCTCTAGCAAACATATTGTTTATTTTATGTCCCGGACAATTAGCTATAACTTTTCCCTTTATAAAACGACCGACTAAAGCTAAATCACCTACAATGTCTAACAATTTATGCCTGGCCGGTTCATTCGGATAAAGCAAAGGCTTGTTCATGATATATCCTAGCTTTGTAGAATCTTTTCTCTTTGCTCCCAGCATGTCGGCTAATAGATCGAACTTTTCTTGCTCTATAGGCTTATCGTATATAACAATAGCATTATCCAAATCTCCACCTTTCACTAAGTTATTATTGAGTAGAGATTCAATTTCTTTTACAAAGACAAATGTTCGTGCAGAAGCAAAATCTTTTGGAAACTCAGATAGGTCATGCATTGTTGCATCTTGCCTTTTTAGGAATGTAGAGTTGAAGGATATATGTGATTCTATACTAAAAGACTCATCCGGAATTAGTATCATTGACGATCCGGTGGCTTTATCTACAACCTTAATTTTTTTGCGTTTTATCGAAATATATTCTCTTGCAGTATTCTGTATTTCTGTACCGACTTCTTTTATTTTGCTCACATACAAAATAGAGCTTCCATCTAATATAGGAAACTCGGGTCCATCTACATCTATCAGGCAATTGTCTATTTCGCATGCGTATAATGCAGCCATAGCATGTTCTACTGTGCTCACATTAACACCATTGGCTGATACTACAGTTCCTCTTTGGGTAGCTGTAACATTCTCTGCCAAAGCATTTATTATCGGTTTTCCCGGTATATCTACTCGTCTGATCTTATATCCATAATTTTCAGGTGCCGGATTGAATGTGATATGTATATTTAGTCCTGTATGCAATCCTTTCCCTTGTAGGGAAAAACTGTTTTTTAAAGTACGTTGATAAACCATAATAATATTTATTTAATTTTATATTTAGGGAATCTTGATCAGGCATGAGCCTGCAGAATATCCCCCGCCGAAGACCGATATGCATATCAGGTCTCCCCGTGCGATTTTTTTTATATTTTGTGCCAATACCAATAAGGCACCTGTTGAGCCGGTGTTTCCTAACTCTTGAATATTCGTTAATACCTTTTCTTCGGGTATTGCTAGTTGTTTCGCAACATTCTTTAATATTCTCATATTAGCCTGATGTCCTATAAAAAAGGTTAGGTCATCTAACGAATATCCGTTGATTTCGACTATATCCTTCGTGTTTTGCGCCATGTATGTGCAAGCCTGTATAAAAACATCTTTGCCATGAGGCATTTTCAAACCATCTTCTTTCGGATTAAGGTAAACTGCTCTCGAAGCTAATCCTATATGTCCTAATCCTTGTGTTGTGACATCTATAATCTGAGGGTCTTTTTCTGAATAGGACTCGGTTGAGAAAAAGTAAGCCGTAGCTCCGTCTCCCCACAAGTGTCCAGATACGCAATCTGTATCATCTGAATATGTAGAGTTGCGATCGGCGCAGATAAGCAGTGCTTTTTCCGCTATCTGCGATGTGAAAAAGGAATATATGATTTCTATCGCATTGAGTCCCGACGAACATGCCGATGATACAAAAAATACTTTTGCATTTGATATATTGTATTTGCCTTGTACATAATGCCCTGTTGTAACAATCGTATCGCTGGGCGTATATGATGCAAAAATAATCAGATCTATATCTTCTATTTTGTAGGGAAGATTCGGTAATGCCGATTCTATGGCTTTGCTAGACATATAGTCTATCGTTTCTTCCTGCGAAGCTCTTGAACGAGTTAAGATTCCTGTACGTTGACTTATCCAATCGCTTGTTAATCCGTTTATTTCGGTGAAATAATCGTTTGGAATCCTTGTTTTCGGGACGTAACATCCTATTGAGTTAATAAACATATTAGTGTGTTGTTTTATATTACCTACAACTATTTAGCAATCCTACTATAGATAATTTCCAGATTGGAGGTTGGAACTAAACCCATAATGCGACTTATTTCTTCTCCTTTTTTAAGTATCAGGGTACAAGGAACTCCGGATATATTATATTTGTTATATAATTCTGGGTTCTTATTTACTTCCGATCTGTAAAACTTACTGTTTTTGCTTGTTAGCTGATTTATGTTATGCATCATTTTACCACAAATATTTGAGTCTTCTTTGTAAAAAATAATAGACACAATCTCAGTCGAATTTTCTATTTTAGACAAATCATATATTTCTTCGATTTGCACAATCTCATTTTCAATAGAGTATGAGTTCCCGTTTATAGATATTAGTCCCATAATGTTTACCAGAATAAAAAAAAGGACGAATAGTAGAACGAAATGCCATGTCTTGAAACGAAATTTTTTTAATTCAAACATTCTTAAAAGAAATTATAGAAATTAGGTTTTATACAAATACCTACTCTTATATTCATCGTGTATTGATTGTAGCCGAGGAGACTCTCTCCGTACCCTTGGTAGAAACGAGCAAATAAATACTGGTTTGATCTGTCTGACATTTTAAATGCAGCGGTTAGAGTTGTATTCACATTACCCCATCCTTTTCGAGGATTGATATCTGCTGAAAGCCACCAGCGATGTTTATCACTTGTGTAATTGACCGATACAAAGCCGAGTCCTCTATAATCTAGCAAATCTTTATTATTCCCCCCGTCTACATATGGAATCCAAACTTCCCCAGAAATATTGAATCGGGCGTTGAAATAATATTTCATAGATAAACTTAAATAGTTCCAGCTTCTGGATTCTTCCTCATCACGCCCGTTGGATTCATGTTTCAACTGTACGAAGGCAGCACCAACTACTCTGTCTTTATACAATATATACTTTCCAAGCCCTACACCCGGATTGTAGTTTGTATCCCTGAATGGACTTGATTGAGCATATATGTTCCAAAATGATTTTTGTGTATAAGTTAAATACAAAAATGATTTGAAAGGTAAGATACTTCTAGTCAGTCGTTGTCTTATACTTAGCTGGAAAGTTACATCAGCAGAGTTTTCTGTAATTTTCTCATCCAGTGGTACCCCCGTAACAAAATAGGTGTCTCTATATACAGCGAATGCAGGCATGCGGTCTGCCATTTTTATAGCATCCCTCTCCGATATTTCTAAATGCCTTGGACGAAAAATGTGAGGGTCTTTCATTGCACTGTCGTACTGCTGACGTATGCTATCGTTGCCTAAATACATTAAATCTGTATCATTTTGAGCAAGTAGTGTAACTGATGAAATAATAAATATTATAAATATATAGCTTCTTAACATGAGGTAATTAGTATTATAAATTGTCTAATGATGATGAGTATATAAATGAATTCTCTTTTCGGAGCGTTGTCTTGATATTTTTTTCTATGTTGCTGTTTTTATAATGAACATTCATTCACATTTCATTGTTCATCAACGCTATACTTTTATTAGGCTATATAAATAACGCATTACTTCCATCCTCCGATTCATATCCTGCATAACATTAATAGCGAATGAAGAATCGTTACAATCCCTGTCAGAGGTTTCTTTCACACTTGTATTATTAAACAAGATAGCTAAGATATCGATGTCTATATCATCCTTAATTTCACCTGCTTTTATACTGTTTCGCATAGCATCTTTCCATGACTCCAAAGATCGATTGTTTATTATTTTGAAGCGTTCCAAGAAATTGGGATAATGTTTGCCGGCCTGTATTACAAGAGCTGTATAATTTAAGAAAATGGTATGAGTAACTCCTGCTCTGGTAAAAGCATTGACAAATATTTTTTGCCGCCTATGCATTACTTCTATAAATTTCTCTAAAGAGTACGTATGTTTATCCATATTGTGCTGCAACTTATCGAATATCTTAAAGAAATATTCGTCAATAACAGCGTTAAAAAGCTCTTCTTTATTTTTAAAATAGCGATACAACGCACCTCTAGACATCTGTAATTCTTCTTGTAACACAGATATTGAAGCACTATCATAGCCTTTATTCATGAAAACATCAAAGGCTCTCCTTAATATATATTCTCTACTATATTTCATTATTTGAGTTAAAAATAAAAGACGTGAACGATCGTTCACGTTGCAAAGATCATGATAAAATTTAAAAATGCAATATCTTTTTTGTTAAAAAATATTTTGCAAATGCTTAGGTTGGAATATGCAATCAATAAGATTAGCGATGATCTTATTGATTGCTAGAGTATAATGGAGGGTGATTATTTGTCACGATAAAAATCGTGGATGGAGAGGGGATTTAAAAAAAATGTTTGTTAAGAAAATCCATGAATTTGCTTTTATATGATTCGGAGACAGGAATATATTCTTTCCCGAAAACGATACAATTTCGTTCTATTGTTTTTATTTTTTTCAGATTGACAATAAAAGAACGATGTACTCTCATAAATAAATTACTTGGCAGTTTTTCTTCAAGCGATTGCATACTCATTAAAGAGCTAATTGGTTCTTTTTGATTTTCGAGATGGAACTTCACATAATCTTTCTGGTTCTCTATATACAGAATATTATGAAAATCTATTTTTTCCATTCTGTAACCCGATTTGATAAATATACTTGTTGTTGAATGAGATATATTTGCCAGTTTAAACCATTCTAGAGCTTTGTTTGTTGCCTGTAAGAAATCTGTGTAGTTGATTGGTTTGAGTAAATAATCCAAAGCGTTTACACGGAAGCCTTCGACTGCATATTGATCATATGCTGTAGTGAAAATAATACGTGTAGATGCATGTATTGTTTTTGAAAACTCAAGCCCATTTATCTGAGGCATATTGATATCAAGAAATAGTAGATCTATCTGTCTCTCATTTATTGTGCTGATAGCAGATAGTGCGCTATTAAATGTTCCAACTAGCTCCAGATAAGATGTTTTTAAGACGTATGATTTTAGTAAACCGATAGCCAAAGGTTCATCGTCTATTATTATACATTTGAGAGTCATACTGTTATTTCTGTTTTTTTGAAATCTATCCTCAATAATGTAAAGAAGCGATCAGAGCGTTTTTCCGCGATAAATTCATATCTGTCGGGATATAACAACTCCAATCTCTTCGTAAGATTTACAAGTCCGATTCCTGAATTATGAGTTTCCATATTTTCAGATTTTTCAATCAAACTATTTTCTACAGTGCATAAAACACCTTTTCCCGGATCGACCAAGATACTTATATTAATGAAGCTATTATCTCCATTGTTTATTCCGTGTTTAAAAGCATTCTCAATAAGTGTAATAAACATCAGAGATGCAATCAGGTCTTTGCTTCCTGCACTATTTATTTCAACATTCAGCTTTACCATAGAACTAAGACGAAGTCTCATCAAATCGATGTAGTTTTTTGTGAACTCCAGTTCTTTATCCAATGGTACAAATTTCTGATCATTATCATACATAACATATCTCAGCAAGTTGCTCAAGCGATGTACTGCATTCTGAGCTCTGTTTTGATCTATGGCAATAAGCGAGTATATGTTATTTAATGTGTTGAATAGAAAATGAGGATTCAGCTGACTTCTAAGATTTCTCAAATCCGCTTCTAATTGTACACTTTTTACTTTCTCGAAGGTGATAGAATCTTTATACCAACGGGCTGTCATTTTTATGGCAACACTAAGACCAATGAGAAAGAAAATAGACATATAGTCTATAACAAATTTCATTAAAGGAGGGCCTCCGGGACCACCTCTTCGATGTTCTTCCATTCGTGGAAATTCTCTTGGATGTTCCTGCATATTGACAGGTATGGAAAAAGCGAGCAGGTCTGATATTACTGTTTGTAATGCAACAATAATGATAACAAGCACAATATTTATACTTATATAGGTAATAATCTTACGGTTGAATAAAAGTTTCTCTATTAAGTATAAATAATTGAGGTAAAACAGTATCGCTAGTAGGGCAACACGTATGCAATAATTGTAGAAAGGCTTGATATCAAATACCCCTTCTCTCGACATCAGATAAGTAGGAACAATTAAAACAATTGTCCAGATAAGTACATGTGGAAATATTCTTATAAAGTTTTTCATCGTTATTCGTATCTGAGTGCATCTATAGGGTCGAGGGTCGACGCTTTTTTTGCCGGATACCACCCAAAAAATATTCCGGTAGCAGTACATACTATAAAAGACAAAGCTATAGTATAAACTTGAATATCTATAGGCCATGCTAAAATATTTTTCACAATATATGCACTGCCAATACCAATGATCACGCCTATAACGCCTCCTGTAACGCTCAATAGTATAGATTCTATAAGGAACTGCATCAATATATCAAATCCCTTGGCTCCGATAGACATTCGCAAACCTATTTCCCTTGTGCGCTCGGTTACGGAGACATACATGATATTCATGATACCGATGCCACCAACAAAAAGAGAGATTCCGGCAATACATGCCAGCAATATAGTCATCATGTCGGTTGTAGAACTCATCATAGTTATTAGTTCCTTTTGCGATCTTACATTGAAGTCGTCTTCCTGATTCCCTGTTATTTTATGTTGTTGCCGCATTATATTCTCTATACTCGAAATGGCCTGATCTGTAGCATCTTCGCTAACCGCCGAAACCGATATCGATTGTATATAAGTTATTGCCAAAATACGCTTTTGTACAGTAGTGTAAGGTGATATCATCAGGTCATCCTGATCCATTCCCATTGTATTATCCCCTTTTGATGTTAATACACCAATGACTTTGAATGGGATTTTATTGAAACGTATCGATTGCCCTACAGGGTCTTCACCATTGGGAAACAGGTTATCAACTACAGTTTGTCCGATCACGCACACTTTTGCAGACGTCTTCACATCGGCATCTGTAAACATTTCACCTTGTGCTATTGTGTATTTGCGGATATCAAGAAAAGAAGGATTTACCCCATAGATAGATGTTGGGGTATTATTTGCTCCAAAAATCACTTGCCCCGAAGATTGAACTTCCGGCGATGCAGCGGAAATGAATTCTGCCTGATCTACGATTGCCTGATAATCTTCCATTTTTAATGTTTGCATGCTGGATGCGCTTTGACGCACACCTCCAAATTGTCCGGTTCCGGGACGTATATTTATCATATTAGAGCCCATCGTGGAAATCTGATCCTGTATGCTTTTTTTAGATCCTTGACCTATTGCAAGCATCGTAATAACGGCAGCTACACCGATAATTATACCAAGCATAGTAAGAAATCCCCTAAACTTGTTACCGCTAAGGGCTCGTAATGCTATTTTAAAGAGATTGATGAAATTCATTTTAATATATCAGTTTTCTACCGGTAATTTAGCGAGAAATTCTTTTGCCGATTGAATATTTGTATTCCTTGTATCTTCCTTGATACGTCCGTCTCGTATAACAATATTACGACTGCTAAATGCCGATATTTCGGGGTTGTGTGTAACGAATATAATAGTACGTCCTTCGGAGTGTAACCGCTGCATCAGTGATAATATTTCGAACGAAGTACGAGTGTCCAAATTCCCTGTTGCTTCGTCTGCTAATATGATAACAGGTTCGTTCACTAATGCTCTGGCAATGGCTACTCGTTGCATTTGCCCTCCCGACATTTGACTCGATTTATGATTCAGTCGGTCTCCCAGTCCTACATCTTGCAAGGCCTTTATGGCTCTCTGGTGACGATCTTTTGCCGATATATCCGGATTGTACATCAATGGTAGCTCAACGTTTTCAACAGCTGTTGTTTTTGCCAGTAAATTGTAAGACTGAAATATAAATCCTATCTTACGATTACGGAGGGTTGCTCTTTCATTTTTACCCATTTTGCGTACAGAAATCCCATCCAGATAATATTCACCATCGGACGGTGTATCCAAACAGCCCAGTATATTCAATAAAGTAGATTTACCCGAGCCGCTTGTACCCATGATTGTGACAAATTCGCCTTCGGATATACTAAAGTCTATTCCTCTCAAAGCATGAACCGTTTCATCACCAACAATATAGTTTCGCTTGAGGTTTTCAACTCTTATAATTTCTTTATTCATTACGTTATTTTTTCTTGTTATCTCCGGGGCGTTTTGGCATAAAAGGGCTAGATTCTCCATTTCCATTCGCTTGTGCTTCAGATTTATCGCCATTTGTCTTTTGTAATATTCCGGTTACAATTTCTTCCCCTGCATTTAGTCCTTCTATTATAGCTGTATGTATGCCGTCGGTTTTACCAATAACAATATGTTTGGGTAATAGCTTATCTCCGTCCTTTACCCATACTATTTTCTGAGTTTTATCATTATTAGGATCAACAGGACCTCTTTGTTCTGATACCTTTAACCCTTCTATATCTTTCATTACTTCGGGTGCAGGGTTGAAACGTAAAGCTTTTGAAGGAATCAATAGTTAGTCTTTTTCTTCCATTGTATAGATGTTTACATTTGCTGTCAGCCCTGGTTTTAATTTTAGATCAGGGTTGGGTGCATCTATTACAACTTGGTATGTAACTACGTTAGATGTAGTTGTTGCTTCCAGTCTTACCTGCACTACTTTTCCTTCAAATTCGTCTTCGGGAAAAGCATCCACAGTAAAAGATACTCGTTGTCCTTCTTTTACTCCACCTATATCGGCTTCATCTACATTGGCTATTACGCGCATTTTAGTCAGGTCGTTTGCGATGGTGAAAAGGGTTGGCGTACTGAAAGATGCAGCTACCGTTTGTCCTTGTTCTACAGCACGGGAAACAACTACTCCGTCTATTGTAGAAGTAATGGTTGCATAGCCAAGATTGGTTTGAGCCTTTAATACGGCAGTTTTGGATGATGTTACAGCAAGTTGAGCCGTTTTGTATGTCGATTCGGCATTTTCCCAATCAACTTTGCTGATTGCTTGTTTTTCCCAAAGGCTTTTTTGCCTCTCATAATTTTTCTTTTGAAGATCCAGATCCACTTGTCTCGATTGAAGTGCTGCATTAGCATTTTCCAGTTCAGATGCGAGTAGGCGTTTATCCAGTTCTGCAAGTACCTGTCCGGCCTTGACCTCTGAATTGTAATCCACATATATTTTAGATATTACACCAGAAACCTGTGTTCCTACTTCTACCAGGGTGATAGGTTCTATCGTTCCTGTCGCTGTGACGGCTATAGAAAGGTTTCCTTTTTCTACCTTAGCTGTTGTTAATGTAGTTATTGTCTTTTTCCCTTGTGGGAGTATAAGAAAAACTATACAACATAAAACGAGTAGTATAGCACCTATTATCAGATATTTCTTGGATTTTCTTTTCATCATTATCTTATTAAAGCGTTAATTCTTGTCCTTGATAGAAATTTAGTAATTTCAAACTTAGCAATGCTGTATATTTGGCTTGCAGTAAAGACTGTAAAGCATTGGCATAATTATTTTTTTCGGTAGTGAGTTCTACAGTATTGCGTATTCCTAATGAATATTGCTCTAGTACAAGCTGATAACTCAATTCCGAAGATTTTACTTGATCCTTGGCTGCTCTATACTTGCTTTGCCCCGATACTGCATCCTGATATAAGGTTTCTATCGTCTTTAATAATGTTTTTTCTGTATCTATCAATTCTAGTTGAGCTGTCTGTATGTCGAGCTCAGCCCTTTTTACGTTTGACTTGTTTTGTTTATTATCGAAAATAGGCACACTAAGTGTAAGCCCTATAGACTGATTGAAATTTCGTCCTATTTGTGTAGCAAAAGAGGGGGAATTATTAAATATATTACCCGTACCTATACTTCCTGTAACAGAAATAGTAGGTAGATAGCCTGCCTTTGCAGATGATTTACTGAGATTAGCCAGCTGTATATTTAATTTGCTATTTGCTACTTCGGGCATTATATTCAGAGCTCTTCTATAGACTTCGTATTTTGAAGGGATAAATAATAGTATATCTTCGTCGTTTATCTCAGGAAATACAATGTCTATCTCTTCATCATAATCTAATTCGAGCAATTGTTTCAGTTGTAACTTATAACTTTCGTAAGAACTTTGTGCTTGTACCAGATTGTACTTGTCGGAGCTATATTGAGCTTCCACCTGAGCATATTCACTGTGTGTAATACTTCCTGCATCAAGAAACTCTTTGCTCTGTTTCAATTGCTCTTCATCCGATGCTACAATATTTTCGTTGTTTTTTATGGACTCTCTACTATATAAAATTTGTAAATAAGCCTGTGTAATAGCTATCTCAGTCTGATTTCGGATGTTTTCTGTATTTAGGTTTTGAGCTTCTTTTTTTAGTTGAGCTAGTTTAATATTGTTCTTATTTTTTCCACCATTGTATACTGTCCAGTTTGCATTTAATGTATATTGCCCATTGAACAATCCTTCATAATGATAATTCCCGGCTCCATCCGGTGACTGAGAATTTGTGTATCGCTGCGAAACACTTCCACTTAAACTCGGAAACAATGCAGCCTTCGATTGCGAAATATCTACATTGTAACTTTCTGTAGTGATAATGGACTTCTTTACTTGAATATTTTCTTGTCTGGCATAGTCTATGCACTCTCTTAATGTCCATTTTTTTTGAGAGAAAGCAGCAACCGGAATGAAGAGTCCGGTTACTGCCATTACTAAACCTAACAAACTTTTAGTAAAATAAATGCTCATGTTTAAATTTTATCTTAATGTTTTCAAAACATTCCGTCTGGTGATTCTTCTGGAGCTGTACCTTCGTTAGGCATCCCTGAAGGAAGTTGATCCCGATTTTCATCAAGTCTCCTTTTGGGTGGCTCACGGAACTCCACGCTTTGTTTCTTTTCTGCAAATATGTGATATTGTTCGGCTGTAAGTATAGACTTGTACTTTTTGTCGTATTTCTCTTGTTTCTTTTTAATCTTCTCGTCTGTATTGCTTATTTTCTCTGTAAGTTTTAGCCTTTCTCTATTCGCTATTCCCGGGTTGTCGGATTTCATTTTTAGCTCTTGTTTCTCTTGCATCAATTTGAAGATATCCTTCCGTTCGTCCGAAATCGTTTTACTCAATTTCTCTCGTTGTTCAAGGGTCAGGTTCGGAATGTCAGGTATACCCATAATAAAAAAGCTCTCGTCTCGAGAATTACCTTGATGCATAGGGGCATGACCTTCTCCTCGTCCTTTGCCTCCTCCGGGAGGTCTTCCTCCTCCCATACCACCCATAGAGCCTTGTGCAGCAAGACTGCCGCATACTATAGCAAGGGATGTTATCAGTAATATTTTCCTCATTTTATTTCTCTTTTTTCTCAAAAGTATGTCTGAGGATTTCGCTATACAATGGTAATCGATGAATAAGTCTGTTTTATCGACAAATACATCATATTTAGGTTTGATCTGTTGGCTAGTCCAGATATTGGTGTACCGTAACTAAAACGAAACGTTTTCTTGCATTAAACTTATTGAGGGTGTAGTTCTCTTGTAACAAAAATGTAGGTGATTTGCAATGTAAAATATCAAATAAATATATGTTTAAAATTGAGTATTCAGTGAAAAAGAAGAACCGCAACTTACTAAAATCAATGTTGCTTGTATTTGCTTTATTATCAATAACTACACTTTCTGCCCAGACCATTCTGACCGGAAGTATTATAGATGCAAAAACAAAAGAATCTCTACCGGGAGTTACCATTTCTGTTAAGAACACAACAATAGGTGCTATTTCTGATGAAGATGGAAAATATGAATTGAAGCTTAGTCCGGGGAAATATACCCTCGTAACTTCTTACATCTCATATCAACCATTAGAAATTACAGATGTAGAGATCAAAAAAGGAGAGCCCACTGTAGTAGATATTCCCATGATAGAAGCATCTCATACATTAGGCGAAGTATATGTTGTAGCATTAGGACGTATAAATTCCGAAGTGTCTTTACTGAGTTCTATACGAAAGTCGAATGCAGTAGTTAGTGGAGTATCTTCACAGCAGATTGCAAAAAGTCAGGATCGGGATGCCTCGGAGGTGATAAGACGTATTCCGGGCATATCGATTATAGATGATAAGTTTGTTGTTGCCAGAGGGCTTTCTCAACGATATAACAATGTATGGGTAAATAATAGTGCTATACCTAGCTCGGAAGCAGATAGCCGATCTTTCTCATTCGATATATTGCCAAGCACACAGATAGAAAATATTATGATTGTAAAATCTCCACAACCGGAGCTACCGGCTGACTTTTCGGGAGGTTTTATTAAAGTAGAGACAAAGGGAATTCCGAATGAAAACTCTATACAAGTCAGTTACGGAGCGGGTATAAATACGCAAACTCAATTTAAGGATTTTAAATATAGTAAAGGTAGTGCAACAGACTTCCTTGGATTTGATAACGGCATGAGAAATCTTTCGAGTGCATTTTCATCGGGACGTATCGATAATAATAACTCTCAGCAAGTAACAGATCTTACCCAAAACGGATTCAATAACGATTGGCTTGTAAAAAACAAGAAACCATTACCCGATCAACGTTTAGGTTTTGTTATCAACCGAAAATATGCCGGAGCGAACAATAGTATGTGGGGACTCATAGCTGCTCTGAATTATAGCAATACAAGTAAGACTTTTACAGATATGGAAAACTCCCGATATGGGGTCTACGATTCGGACAATGATAAACCGTACTTTACATTTAAATATAAAGATAATCAGTACAACAATGATGCAAGGGTAGGGGCTTTAGCTAATCTGATATACATGCCGAACGATAAGCACCATTTTGAATTTCGAAATATATTGAACCAAATAGGTAAAAATAGATATACTGAGCGTGAAGGGTATCAAAATACAAGCGGTTTCTACGGGCAACGAAAATCAGAATATATCTATAGCAGTCGTCTTGCTTATTCAGCCCAATTTGCAGGGAAACACACCTTGACCGAGAAAGACAAATTAGATTGGGTATTAGGCTTTTCTTACAGCAATAGAAATCAGCCGGACAGACGTATTATAAACTGGGAGCAAAATGGTTATCCGGGTGATGCACACTATATGGAATACCAAATCGATCAAAATGATATAACACGTGACTATAACAAACTAAATGAATATAATTATTCCTTTTCTGCCAACTATACGCATGATTTCTCTTTTGAGAATGGATTCAAACCGTCTATAAAAGGAGGTGTATATGGAGAGTATAGAGATCGGAATTACAATACACGCTATTTTAAGTATCGCTGGATACCTGAGAATCTGGATGAGGACTTTGGATATAAAGATGTTTATACTCAGATGCTGATCCCCCAAAACTATGGAGCAACTAAGCTGTATGTTTATGATGATACCGATCGATTAAATGATTATTCGGGAACAAATACACAGGCTGCAAGCTATATCGGCTTCAATATTCCACTGAATAAATTGAATATTTATACCGGAGTTCGCTTAGAGCACAACAAAATGTCTTTGAAGAGCTATACAACAATATCAGGAGATAAATCAAAAACATCAGATTATAACTATACAGATATATTTCCTTCATTGAATGCTTCTTACAATTTGTCTAGCGATCATTTGGTAAGATTGGCTTATGGACGATCTACAAACAGACAGGAATTTAGAGAAATATCATCTTCGTCATATTATGATTTCGATTTGTTCAGTTTTGTTTCGGGTAATCCTGACTTAAAGCCTGCATATGTCAATAATTTTGACTTAAGGTATGAGTTTTATCCTTCCAACTCAGAAATCTTCTCGGTAGCTCTATTTTACAAAAACTTTACGAATCCGATAGAATGGACTTATCTCGATGGAGGTGGAACATATATCTATACTTTCAAAAATGCAGATAAGGCAAACAATTATGGTATTGAAGTAGATATAAAGAAAAGTTTAGACTTTATAGGGCTTAATAACTTCTCTTTGACCTTCAACGGGTCTCTGATAAAAAGCGAGGTGAAGTTTAAAGAAAGAAGCAGTGCCAACTACGACCGTCCTATGCAAGGTCAATCTCCTTATCTGGTAAATACTGGTATATTCTATCAGAACGAAAAGCTGGGCATTAACGCAACCGCGCTCTATAATATAATTGGGAAACGGATAGTTGGTATTGGCCGTGTATCCACTACTTCGGGTGGCTCTGTGAACAATGATATTCCTGATATGTATGAGATGCCAAGGAGTGTGGTAGACTTTATTATAACTAAAAAATTCGGGAAGCATTTTGAACTAAACGCAGCAGTAAAAGATATACTTGCCGCAAAAGTCAAGTATGCTCAATTTCCTAAGTTCATAGATGCTGATGGCAATACACAGGAAAGGGAACAAATAACAAAAGAATTTAAGACCGGACAAAATATATCATTAACAGCTAGATACTCTTTTTAGAAAACAAATTATAAATCAGAAAGTAATACATTTTAATAATATGAATATGAAGACATTAAATTTATTTGGAAAATTATTTTTAGTTGCATCTATCGCTATTCTATCAGCTTGTTCTGATAATGGCAATGATGATCCAATTGTAGATCCGTCTAAAGAACAGATCCTATTTAACAATGGTACTGAAATAGGTAATGGTGAACAGGAATTTAGTATAAAAGAGAGCCATACACTTGCAAAAGGTACTTATGTATTGAAAGGTTGGGTATATATCGAAGATGGTGCTACACTGACTATCGAGCCGGGTACTATTATCAAAGGTGATAAAAATACAAAAGCAGCAATTATAGCAAAGAGAGGCGGAAAGCTAATCGCCAAAGGAACAGCTTCTGCACCTATCGTATTTACTTCTAATCAGGCGGCAGGAAGCCGTAAGCCGGGAGATTGGGGAGGTATTATACTTTGCGGTAGAGCAAAAAATAATATCGATATCGTAGATGGAATGCAAATAGAAGGTGGAGTAAATGCCAAACATGGAGGAAATGACGATAATGACAACTCTGGTGTAATCAGCTATGTGAGAATTGAATATGCCGGATTTCCTTTTGCTACAGACCAAGAAATCAATGGTTTGACAATGGGATCTGTAGGTCGTGGCACACAAATAGACCACGTACAAGTATCTTATTCTAATGATGACTCTTTCGAATGGTTTGGCGGGACTGTAAATGCTAAATACCTTGTAGCATATCACGGATGGGACGATGATTTCGATACAGATAATGGTTACTCAGGTAATCTTCAATTCCTTTTAGGTGTTAGAAACCCTCAAATAGCAGACCAATCTTTATCTAATGGTTTCGAATCAGACAACAACGCGAATGGTACAACGGACGAACCATATACAAAAGCTGTATTTAGTAATGTGACTCTAATCGGGCCAATCGGACAAGCTACAGATTTTGCTAATACAACTCAATACATTACAGGTAATGGACTAAATCCGAACAATGGATCGAGACTAGGTGTATTCCAAGCTGCAATACAAATTCGTCGCAACTCTCGTTTGAATCTATTCAACTCTGTTGCAACAGGCTATCCGGTAGGTTTAATATTAGACAATCAGAAAGGAACTACTCAAAAATGGGCTGAAGACGGCATTCTTAAACTACAGAACAATGTTTTTGCAGGAATGAACGTTCTTAGTGCTGATATCAACAAACAATCGCCTACATGGACTGACCAATTGTCAACCAATGGAACATCTATAACAGACGAAACAAAAGCATCATTCTCAAGTACATTCTTTAAACTAACAGCTAACAATAATAAGGTTTTGACTAGTATTTCAGACCTGAAATTGAAACAACCAAACAGTAAAGCAAGTAATCCGAACTACGGTCCTGTTTCAGGTAGCCCTGTAATTGGATTGGCTTCTTTCTCAAATGCTTCGTTGTCAGATTCATTCTTCACAAAAGTAACCTATTCAGGTGCTTTTGCCAGTGACTCTAGCAATGATAACTGGTTGCAAGGATGGACAAATTTTGATCCTCAAAACACTACTTACTAATAATAACAGAAATTTTCAAAATGAGAAAAGGCCGGATGTGAAAAACATTCGGCTTTTTTATGCTTAATATTGGGGGATACCAATATGCATATAAGTGTATAAAATAGAAGAGAATGCAACATATATTCTCCTCTCTTAACATGATTCTGCAATTGCATTGTTTTAACAAAGAGAAATTATATCACGGTAAGATTAACCCTTAAATTGATACTTTAATCATATCTTTGTGTCTTTAAATCCATAATTTTTAACCATAAAAAGGAGATTATGTCCACATACACAGAAGATAACCGCAAGATCACTACTCGCCGCCTGATAGAAATGAAACAGCGTGGCGAAAAAATTTCAATGCTTACAGCGTACGATTTTTCAATGGCATCTATTATCGATCAGGCAGGAATGGATGTTATCTTGGTTGGTGACTCCGCCTCTAATGTAATGGTTGGTAATGTTACTACTCTTCAGATGACATTGGAGCAAATGATTTATCATGGGCGTTCTGTCATGAATGCAGTTAAACGATCATTGGTTGTCGTTGATATGCCATTCGGTACAGTGTCAGGTAACCCATTAAAATCTCTGGAATATGCTATCCGCATGATGAAAGAAACCGGAGCGGATGCTATTAAGGTAGAAGGTGGCGAAGAAGTTATCTCGGATATCAAGAAGATAATCGATGCCGGTATTCCAGTAATGGGGCACTTAGGGCTTATGCCACAATCTATAAATAAATATGGGACTTATAATGTGAGAGCAAAAGATCAGTCGGAAGCAGATAAACTACTAAAGGATGCTCTTAAACTTCAGGAAGTAGGTTGTTTTGGTGTCGTATTAGAAAAAATTCCTGCCGAACTGACAAAAGAAGTTACGTCAAAACTATCAATTCCTACCATAGGTATAGGGGCGGGACCTCATGCCGACGGACAAGTTTTGGTGGTACATGATATGCTTGGAATAAATAAAAATTTCTCTCCTAAATTCTTACGCCGTTATGCAGATTTACATTCTGTAATGACTGAAGCCGTTCAGAATTATATCAAAGATGTGAAGACTTCTGATTTTCCGAATGAGAATGAAAGTTATTAGAGCGTGATCTCTGTTACAGAGTATAGCTGATCTATTAAATATTATAATATCTATAAAAGGAGTTGAGAATAAATGAAGGTTTGTATTGCAGAAAAACCAAGTGTTGCAAGAGAGATAGCAAGTATTTTAGGCGCGAATGCTCGTAAAGACGGCTATTTTGAGGGCAATGGCTATCAGGTAACATGGACCTTCGGACACTTTTGTACACTCAAAGAGCCTCACGAATACACCCAGGAGTGGAAAAAATGGTCTCTATTCGTGTTGCCAATGATTCCACCTCGTTTTGGTATAAAGGTTATTGATAATGATGGTGTTAAGAAGCAGTTCTCAGTTATTGAAACCTTGATTTCTCAAGCAGATGAGGTTATAAACTGTGGAGATGCCGGACAGGAAGGAGAACTAATTCAACGTTGGGTATTGCAAAAAGCTCAATGCAAAGTTCCTGTAAAACGTTTATGGATATCATCATTAACAGAAGATTCTATACGCGAAGGGTTTAATAATCTTAAAGAAGAGCAGGTCTTCGATAAGCTTTATGAAGCCGGATTGTCCAGAGCAATAGGCGATTGGCTGTTAGGTATGAATGCAACCCGGTTATATACTGTAAAGTATGGACAAAATAGATCTGTACTGTCTATCGGACGAGTGCAAACACCTACATTGGCACTTATTGTCAACCGTCAACTGGAGATTGAGAACTTTAAGCCTGAACCTTATTGGGAGCTAAAAACAGTATATAGAGAAACAACATTCTCTGCAACTAAAGGACGGTTTCTGGTAAAAGAAGAAGGTGAAAAGTTTCTTGAAGAAATAAAACAAGCTGATTTTGAGGTAACGGATGTATCAGTAAAGAAAGGGGAGGAGGCGCCACCGCGCTTGTTTGACCTTACTGCTCTACAGGTAGAATGTAATAAGAAATACGCCTTCTCCGCAGAAGATACATTAAAGACGATACAGTCGTTGTATGAAAAGAAACTGGTGACATATCCTCGTGTCGATACTACATTCCTTAGTGATGATATTTATCCTAAAATTCCAGCCATCCTCCGTGGAATAAGTGGCTATGAAGAACTTGTGAAGCCTTTATTGGCAGCAGCAAAGATTCCGAAATCAAAAAAGGTTTTTGATAATAGTAAAGTTACCGATCACCATGCTATTATACCTACCGGTGTAAGGGCGAATGCGATAGCCGGTAACGAACAAAAGGTTTATGATCTTATAACAAGGCGTTTTATTTCAGCTTTTTATCCAAATTGTAAAATAGCAACTACGACCGTTCTGGGTGAAGTAAATAAAATAGAATTTAAGGTAACGGGCAAACAAATTCTGGAACCCGGCTGGCGAGTAGTATTTGAAAAGCAAGCAGAAAATCAGGATGAAAAAGAAGAGGATGCCGATGATAACATACTGCCTGCTTTTGAAAAAGGAGAATCGGGGCCTCATATCCCTGCCTTGAACGAAAAGTGGACTCAGCCACCTAAATATTATACCGAAGCAACTTTATTGCGGGCGATGGAAACGGCCGGAAAACTTGTTGATGATGACGAGTTACGTGATGCCCTAAAAGAAAATGGTATAGGTCGTCCTTCTACACGGGCAGCAATAATAGAAACTTTGTTTAAACGGAATTATATCCGTAAGGAACGAAAGAATCTGTATGCTACTCAAACAGGGGTTGAGCTTATTGGTACAATCAAAGAAGAGCTGCTCAAATCAGCCGAACTAACCGGGATCTGGGAGAAAAAGTTACGTCAGATAGAACGAAACGAGTACGATCCTCGTCAGTTCATTGACGAGCTCAAGCAAATGCTAATAGAGATTGTAGCCAATGTGAAAAATGATTGGGGAACGACTATTACAATACAAGAAGCCGTAAAAGAAGAGGCTAAATCAACAAAGAAACCTGCGAAGGAGAAGAAAAGTGCTGAGAAAAAAGGAACACCAAAGCCTAGGAAAGAGAAGAAAACCGAATCTAAAAATAGCGAGCCTCTATCTTGTCCGTTGTGCAAAGTCGGTAAAATATTGAAAGGGAAAACTGCTTACGGATGTTCTGAGTGGAAACAGGGCTGTACCTTCCGTTTGACCTTTGATGAAGTTGGTGATAGTTTGACTGATGATGAACTAAAAGCAATATTTGAAACGAAATATAAATCTTAGCTATTTTTGTGAAAGTCACATATAAAAAGAAAGAGCTATCATTCAATGATAGCTCTTATTTTTACCTTAAGTTTTAATTACTTTTTCTTATCTGCAGCAGCTTTGTCTTTGCAACAAGCTTTTTTCTCTCCGTCTTTTGTACAAGCTTTTTTGTCGGCAGCAGCTTTGTCTTTACAGCATGCTTTCTTTTCTCCGTCTTTAGTACATTCTGTTTTAGATTTAGGACAATCTTTTTTAGGTGCTTTGTCTTGAGCCATTACACTTGTTGATGCAATTAAGGCTAAACACATAATTGCCGACATGATCATTTTTTTCATACTTTGTACGCTATTAAGTGAATATTAATATTTTCGTTTGGATACAAATATAGTAGCAAATCAAATAGAATTTAATTAACTAAAGTTAAATTTGATAATCAAATACAGTAACTATTCCTAATTAATATTCAAAACGACCAAATTCACTATCGATAAGTAACTCTGTCTTGTCCGACTTCTCAACGTATCCCACGATCTGAGTATCGATGCCGAAAGATTTTGATATATCAATTACAGCCTCGGCATATTCCGAAGGTAAGTATATTTCCATACGATGCCCCATATTGAATACTTTGTACATTTCTTTCCAGTCGGTTCCCGATTGTTCCTGTATCAGTTTAAATAAAGGCGGCACAGGGAACAAGTTGTTCTTTGTTATCTTTACTTTATCTACAAAGTGGAGAACCTTTGTTTGTGCTCCTCCCGAACAGTGTACCATACCATGTATTACCGGGCGTAATTTATCCAGTATCTGTTTTATAACAGGAGCATAAGTACGAGTCGGAGATAGAACCAGTTTACCGGCATCAATTCCTAATCCTTCAATCATATCCGTTAACTTCATATTGCCTGAATAAACCAAATTGCTAGGAATAGACGAATCATAACTTTCCGGGTACTTGGTTGCCAAATAGTTCGCAAACACATCATGGCGGGCAGATGTTAATCCGTTACTACCCATACCGCCATTATACTCTTTTTCGTATGTGGCTTGTCCGTATGAGGATAGGCCGACAATCACATCACCATCCTGTATATTATCGTTAGAAATTACATCCGATTTTTTCATGCGACAGGTAACCGTACTGTCTACTATTATTGTACGTACGAGGTCGCCTACATCGGCAGTCTCTCCACCGGTAGGATATATATTTACTCCTAGTGACGATAATTCTTCACAAAGATCATTTGTTCCCTGTATAATGGCAGAGATCACTTCGCCCGGAATCAACATTTTATTACGCCCTATAGTAGACGACAATAAAATATTATCAGTAGCACCTACACACAGCAGGTCGTCTATATTCATTATCAATGCATCTTGTGCAATACCTTTCCAAACCGACAAGTCTCCGGTTTCTTTCCAATACATATAGGCTAACGAAGATTTTGTTCCTGCTCCGTCGGCATGCATGATATTACAATATTCGGCATCGCCACCTAATATATCGGGGATTATTTTACAAAAAGCCTTAGGGAATATTCCTTTATCGATGTTTTTTATAGCATTATGTACATCTTCTTTCGATGCTGAAACGCCACGCTGGTTGTATCGTTGGTCACTCATTATTATATGAATATATTTAAGCTGCAAAGTTAATAAAATAGAGGTAATATCGAAATAAGAAATACAGTTCTAATTTTTGCAATCATACAATACTATATATAACTCTCTTCTAGGCGAGAATTGCGTGAAAAAATGAGAAGAAATTAAGCGTATACTTACATGTAAATTTTATCTTTGTTGGAATAATAAAAAAGACTTTAATGCAAGAAGAAATATTTCCTCTAGTAGATGAACAAGGTATTGTAGTTGGACAAGCATCACGTAGTGTTTGTCATGATGGATCAAAGTTGTTACATCCTGTAATTCATCTCCACATCTTTAACACTAAAGGTGAATTGTATTTACAAAAACGTTCTGCTACAAAAGATGTACAGCCCAACAGGTGGGACTCTTCCGTAGCGGGGCATATAGATTTAAACGAGACACCCGAAAAGGCAGCATTGCGCGAGGCTTCCGAAGAGTTAAATATATCGGATATTATACCTCGCTATATAACCAAATATATAATAGAGACAGATCGGGAACGTGAATTAAGCTATTGTTATTATGCTATATACGATGGTGACTTTATACTAAATACCGAAGAACTTGCCGACGGACGTTTTTGGACGATCGGTGAGATACAAAATGAGTTGGGGAAAGATGTATTTACCTTAAATTTTGAATCCGACTTCAGATTATTCCTGCACAAAGGCTCTCAAAATATAGCTCAACAGTAGTCCTATATTTAGTTGATATATTCGATGACTTGTTTTAGATCTGAAAAATCTGAAATTATAAAATCAGCTTTGCCTTGAAGTTCATTTTCGGGAATTGTAGTGGAAACACCTACAACACGCATTCCGGCATCTTTGCCTGCTCGTATTCCATGAAAAGAATCTTCGAATACAACACATTCTGAGGGAGATACATTCAGGTCTTCCGCAGCTAATAGATAGCATGCCGGATTAGGTTTACCTTTGGTTATGCGTGCCGCTGTAACTTCGGTATCGAATGTTTTGGATAAATTTAATATATCCAAAGCACGTTTCATTTTGAAGTCCTGCGAACTGGTTACCAATCCTATTTTATAGTTATTGTTTTTCAGATACTCAATAAACTCCATCACACCGTCTACCAAAGGAAAGTCCATTTGCAATTCGAATTCGCCTAATTCTCTCTCTACGGTTTTTACTTCTTCTTTAGGTAAGTGGCTAAAATATTTTTTTAGTATGTCCGGACTAGTTGTTCCTTTTACTTTTAAGGCAAAATTTTCGATACCTAGATTATATTTTTCACCTAAAGCATCAATGTATATATCATATTGAGGTTCGGTGTTAGCTATTACTCCATCAAAGTCGAACAGTACGGTTGTTATTTTTGTCATATTTCAGTATTATTTCTTCTTTTCCGCTGCAAAGGTAAGGTTTTAAATCGTTATTAACAATTAGCGTTTGATTTGTAAAGAGTTAGTATGTTTTTCTGTTTAAAATATCTATTATAAAGTACTGTTACGATTGAAATCTAAATTCATTATATCGCCTATTCCTTGCAAAATGTATAGCAGAAAAGTGACAATAATAATTATATAAAAAAGTGTCACCTTTGTCACCTTTTGCTATGTAATTGTTTGCAGTATATTGTGTTGTGAGATATTTCGAATTGTCACTTTTTGTGCCATTATATATAGGATGTCATAAAAGTTGGAGTTAAGGTGCAATTAATACTTATTTGCTAAAGAATCGGTGTTGTAAAAAAGCCTCTTTATTTATTTTATTTATATTTTTGTATATTTGATTGTTTAAGATGAGAAGAATATTCCTGATAGGATATATGGGTGCTGGAAAAACAACAGCAGGGAGAGAGCTTGCAAAAGAGCTTAATCTAGAATTCGTTGATTTAGACCACTTCATACAGGCTCGCTATCAAAAAACAGTAGGACAGATTTTTGCAGATGTTGGAGAAGGCGAATTTCGTAATATTGAAAAGAGCATTCTGAAAGAAGTAGGTGAGTTCGAAGATGTAGTGATATCTACAGGTGGAGGCACACCCTGCTTTTTTGATAATATAGAGTATATGAATCAAGTAGGTACAACCATTTATTTGAAAGCATCGGCTGATGTGCTGGCTTCGCGATTGAATGATTGTAAAGATAAACGTCCTTTGATAAAGGATAAAAATGAAGAGGAACTACTTCGGTTTGTAACAGATACTCTAGAAAAGAGAGAGCCTTTTTATTCCAAAGCGAAAATTATATATGAAACTGAGGTGTTGGTCACTCGTGAAGATGTAAATGAGTATGTTCGGAAATTAATAAAATTATTATGAACTTAAGTCTGATTCGTTTTTTTGCAGGTATTACTTTGTTATCCTGTATTATTTCACTCTCTGCCCAAGAAAAGCAATATAGTTTCAATAAAGATAAATCGAAATTGACTCTCATTGTTGAAAAAGAAAATACAAAATTATTAGTAGTAAAAAACAATGTAAAAAGAAGAGGTCTTCCACTCAAAGAGGCCAAAATTTATACATTAGATATAGCTTCCGACACAGTTGGTACATGGTCGGTATTGCCTACAAAAGAAAATGTATGGAAGTTGTCTTTCGATATTCCTGATGCCAAAGGGTTTTATATAGGATTCGATGATTTTTATTTGCCGGAAGGGTCTCAGTTATATGTATATGAAAAAAGTAATGTAAAAAATGCTATTGTATACAAACATGAAGATAACCCCCAAGGTGGAGCTTACTCTCTCGAGAATTTGAAAGGAGATAATGTTGTACTTGAATATGTAGCACCACAAAATCTAGGAACTCCACGATTGCATATATCCGATGTAGGGTATAAATATGTTGATGAACAAGGCGATCCGATCAGTGGCTTTAATACTGCCTCTAATTCTTGTATGGTAAATATAAATTGTGCAGAAGGCGGCTTTTGGAAGAATCAGAAAAAAGGAGTGTTGCAATTGCGTGTCAAAAGAGGAGGTAGTACTTACCTTTGCTCGGGTACGTTAATTAATAACACAAGTGAAGATAAAACACCATATGTTTTAACAGCATATCACTGTTTCGAATACTTATCATCCTCTATAATATCCAACACTGAATTCTTTTTTGATTACGAGACGCCCGAATGTGAAACAGAGAATAGGCCCAACTATAAATATCATAAAGGAGCAAAACCATTGGTACTAAACTCAATTGATGATGGTTCTGACGGTGCTTTGCTTAAATTGTCCGAGCCAATTCCCGATACATGGGATGTATATTACCATGGCTGGGATAGAACGAATGATGGCGCAAGCGTAACAGGTGGAGCGGTAATTCATCACCCTCTGGGAGATGTTAAAAAAATAACTCTATTTAATAAACCTCTTACTTCGAGTAAATGGGATCCTGACTCTGAAGACGAGCCAGATGGTACTCAATGGAGTGTGACTTATTATAAAGGCGCTACAGAAGGTGGTTCTTCGGGAGCTCCTCTCTTTAATCAAAATGGTTATGTGGTGGGTACATTATCAGGAGGAGAAAGTAATTGTTCAAATCAAGGGTTAGCTGATTCTTTTGGTAAATTTTGGTTTCATTGGGATCAGTACTATGATGCAGATCAGCATATGTCTAAATATTTGGATCCCAATAATACAGGAGCTACTAAATTGAAGGGGTTGAGTTCGCTTGGAACTGATGAGCCAAATCCTGATCAACAGCCAGAATTACTCGTATATTTTAAAGGTGATGTCTTGCGCATATATGCTAAAGATATATTAAAGAAAGTAAGTATTGCAGACTTAAACGGACGAATATTGTATACTAAAACCACAGGTTTTGATTCTTCTATATTTGAAGAAACGTTATATGGATGGCGTCCGGGAGTATATATTGTCTCTGTGGATGTTTCGGGAAGGTCTACGAAGTCGATAAAAGTAATGAAGTAAAGAAGAAAGACTCAATCATAAAATGGCTAAAACCAAAACAGTATATGTTTGTAACAACTGTGGAAATGATTCTCCTAAATGGCTAGGGAAGTGCCCTGTATGTGGAGAGTGGAATACCTATGTCGAAGAGATTGTTAGTAAAGATAGCTCATCGAGAGGGAACTCCAACTTATTTGAAACATCTAAGGCGAAGCCGTTATTATTGAAGGAAGTAGAAACGGGAGAAGAACCACGTATAGACTTGCACGATGGAGAATTGAACCGTGTGCTTGGAGGAGGACTGGTTCCCGGTTCGCTGGTGCTGATTGGTGGTGAACCGGGCATCGGAAAGTCGACACTCGTTTTACAAACAGTCTTAGGACTGAGAAAAATAAAAACACTATATGTTTCGGGAGAAGAGAGTGCCAGGCAATTGAAATTGCGTGCCGATCGTATAAACTCCAATAGTGAGAACTGTTTTATCGTATGTGAGACAAATCTCGAACAGATATTTGTTCATATACAAAATCTGAAACCGGACTTCGTTATTATAGACTCTATACAGACAATCTTCACAGAAACCGTAGAATCGTCTCCGGGTAGCGTATCGCAAGTCCGTGAATGTTCGGCTTCAATCCTTAAGTTTGCAAAAGAGACAGGAACCCCTGTAGTTCTTATCGGACATATAAATAAAGAAGGCAGTATTGCCGGACCAAAAGTACTAGAGCATATTGTAGATACAGTACTGCAATTCGAAGGAGATCAGCATTATATGTATCGTATCTTGCGAAGTATAAAAAACCGTTTTGGGAGTACTGCCGAACTCGGTATTTACGAAATGAGGCAAAATGGGCTTCGTGAAGTTAGTAATCCCTCGGAATTGCTATTAACTCAGAATCACGAAGGATTGAGCGGTGTTTCTATTGCCGCAGCTATAGAAGGAATACGTCCGTTTCTTATCGAAACTCAGGCTTTGGTAAGTACTGCTGCTTATGGGACTCCTCAACGTTCGGCTACAGGTTTTGATCTGCGACGGATGAATATGTTACTTGCGGTATTAGAGAAAAGAGCAGGTTTTAAGCTGATACAAAAAGATGTATTTCTTAATATCGCAGGAGGGCTTAGAGTAAATGACCCCGCAATGGATTTGTCTGTAATCAGTGCGGTACTGTCTTCAAGCTTGGATATTTCCATCGAGAAGCATGTTTGTATGACAGGTGAAGTGGGTTTGTCGGGTGAAATACGTCCCGTAAATCGTATCGAACAAAGAATATTGGAAGCAGAGAAGCTGGGCTTTTCTAAGATACTTGTTCCTCAAAATAACCTGAAAGGATTTACCTCAACAGTCAATATTGAGATCGTACAAGTACGAAAAGTAGAAGAAGCTTTCAGGCAATTATTTGGATGAAAATATAACGATATTAGAATCGTATCAAAAAGGAGTATTGACATTATCTTTTTTGCTTGTTACGTTATTTGGAGGATTCATAATTATGTCATATCCCGTTATATTGCAACAAGTAAAGAAAAAGATAAAAGAATAGTTTATAATGAATTACGAAGAAACACTAGAATATTTATATAATCAATTACCTGTTTATCAAAAAGTAGGAGGTACAGCCTATAAAGAAGGATTGGACAACAGTCTATCTCTTGATAAATATTTTTCACACCCTCATATCCGATATAAGACAATTCATATTGCAGGAACAAACGGAAAAGGATCTACCTCACATTTATTAGCCGCAGTTTTGCAACAATCAGGATATAAGGTTGGACTATATACTTCTCCTCATCTAGTTGACTTCAGAGAGCGTATCCGTGTAAATGGAGAGAAGATATCGAAGCAATATGTTTTGGATTTTGTTACAAAACATAGAGAGGCTTACGAGCCTATACAGCCTTCCTTCTTTGAGCTCACGATGATGATGGCTTTTCAGTATTTTGCCGATACTAATGTTGATGTTGCAATAATAGAAGTTGGGCTGGGCGGAAGACTGGATAGTACTAATATTATAACACCGGTATTGAGTATAATTACCAATATTAGCTTCGATCATATGCAATTTCTGGGCAATACACTAGAGAAAATTGCGGCTGAAAAAGCAGGTATAATCAAGAAGGATATTCCTGTTATTATTGGAGAGGCAGACGGTGATGTCCGCAGAGTGTTTGAAGATACTGCAGAGAGGGTAGGAGCACCTATCGTTTTTGCAGAAGATGAAAAACTTATACACTCAAGCTTGCGTACTGCCAGTGGGTGGTTGTATGATACAAAATACTATCAGCAACTCAAAGGTGAACTTTCGGGTTATGCCCAGATAAAAAATACGGCGACAGTACTATGTGCTATACGTGAACTTCAAAAACAGGGCTATGTAATACCATCGAAGGCTGTATATAATAGTTTTGCCTATGTGAATGAATATACCGGACTGATGGGACGCTGGCAAATATTACAAGATTATAATCCCAAAATTGTATGTGATACAGGGCATAATGAAGCCGGAATGAAATATATATCAGAACAGCTTGTGAATGAGCGTTACGATACCTTACATATTATTCTGGGTATGGTAAATGATAAGGATATTTCTTCCGTATTATCCTTACTCCCTAAAAAGGCTATTTATTACTTTACTAAAGCATCTGTACCTCGGTCGATGAACGAACGAAGCTTGCAAGAATTAGCTGTCAAAAAAGGACTTACAGGCTATTCATACCCTACGGTGAAGGAAGCTATTCGTGCAGCAAAAGATTGGGCTACACCAAGTGATTTTATATTTATAGGAGGAAGTAACTTCGTTGTAGCTGATGCACTTATCGAATTCGGCTATGAATAGAAGTAATACAGGGTATTAATTCTTTTGCTCTTTCTTTACTTTACTATGTTGCGGCTTTAGTGCATTAAGTATTGCACTATCATATTCATACACATCATCAGCATAGTATAGCATATCGTCGTCAGGATACATATAGACTGTGTAATAATCGATGAATAAAGAAATCTTGTCTTTAGGATTAAGAATATCCGGTAGCTTTTTTAATTTGTTTTCTTGTATCAGCTTCTTTCCTGCCTTTGACATAGGTTGTTTATCTATACTATAAAATAATCGATCTTTATATATGTCGTCTGATGTTGTCGACATACAAAAGAAAGCCAGATCGAAAGGTTTTTGTACTCTGACACATCCATGGCTTACGGCTCTGTTTTTTCTTCCGAATGCCGCTTTAGATGGAGTGTCGTGTAGATATACCGAAAATGCATTGTTGAACATGAATTTTACTAAGCCGAGAGCATTACTTTCTCCGGGACTTTGACGAATCGTATATGAAAACTTAGAAGGGTCAACTTCTTTCCAGTTGATAGTCGTAATATCTACTTCTTTGCCGTTCCTATACAGTTTCATGTTGTGACGCTTAATGTATGTAGGATCTTTTTTTTGTAATACTGCTACTTCTTTCTGTGCTATACTTGTTGGAATATTCCATATCGGATTCAGATTTAAGTAGCTGATATCACTTTGTAATAAAGGTGTTTTATTAGTAGCAGTACCAACACAAACCTTCATGATCAGAGGAAGGCTGTCTTGCTCCATGGCTGTAAGATATGCCGATGCAACATTTACTTCGATATGCTTGTTATGCTTTGCTTTTGTCATTTTCCAACGATAACGTTCCATATTAGCTTGTAGCTTATCCAAATAGTAATCCAGTGGCCTGTTTAGTGCATCTATAGTCAGCTTGCCAACTTCTTTTTCTTCCGGGTAGGAGTTCTTTTTACGAAATACATTTATTGCTTCGAGCAGATTTTTATCCAAGATCATATCTGAAGAATCATCTCTGATAGAGTCACCTTCTTTCATAACATATTCTCCTGTTAAGGCTAATCTTTTGGCGATTTCAGATATATGTTTATTCTTATCTCCCAGCTTATAGGTTTCTGTACTTGTTATCTTTTTAAATCCTTGCTCTTTGTTATCTTTCAGATTTTGGTATTCTTTTTGAAGTCTCAGATAGATCGGATCTGTGGGAACCGAATTAATGATACTAGAGATCGGATCTTCTTTCAACCCCTTATATATCTCTTGATAGAAAGCAGAGTCGGCGGTTAATACTGATATATCATAATCTTTTTTGTACAACTTTTTAGGGTTGACAAAACCGTATTTCATCCCTTTGATGTATTTTACAGCAGTCAGAGTAGAAGTCAGTTCCAGATCAACCATCTTTTTATACAGGTCGTCAAGGTTATACAGACCTGCGTCTATAGAGTCTGTAACAGCTTCTATTGTGTTCGCAGAGAAATACTCAGGAGATAGTCCATGTATATTACTCTCATTCAGAATAGAGATAAAGTCTTTTAATCTATCTACATCCAATGTGTCATGTGACCAAACAGGATGATATTCATTTTCTGAATAAAATGGCAATAATAGGGAGTCTTTGAAAATAAGCTCATGTATAGTCTCTTTTATCTGCTGAGGGTTATAGTCGGGATATAGTCTTGCAAATTTAGACTTAGCTACCTGTTTATTTGTTGATTCGCTAAGCTTTGTAGTTTCCTTTTCTTTACAGTCCGTGAAGCTAAAAATTAAGAATGCTAAGACTAAAGAAATGGATAATATTTTTTTCATAAAAGTAAAGTTGATCAAGTACAAGTGTTTTTAGAAAGACAAAAGTATACAAAAAGTTATGATAGTACAAAAGTGTTAAGATCTATGATGTTACTTATAATTATCTCAGAAAAACAACATCAGCAGCAATTGTGTGAAAACGATCCGAGCAAACATGGATACCGGATACACTGTAGCATAAGCAACGGCAGGTTCATCACCGTCGATAGTCGAATTGACATAGCTTAAAGCCATCGGATTAGCCATACTGCCACAAAGCATTCCTACATTCCGGGCAAAGTCGATCTTATATACTTTCATCGCTATCAATGCAACAATAAGTACCGGTACAACGGTAAGTATAAATCCAAATCCAATCCATATCAGTCCTTCGGTTTGGAATACTGTTTCGAAGAAATGCTCTCCTGCTCCAATACCCAGGCAAGCCAGATATACAGTCAATCCAAATTGCCGCATTAATAAATTGGCACTTTGTGTTGTATAAGTAGTAATATGAAATCGAGGACCAAATGAACCCATCAAGATTCCTACAATAATAGGACCGCCGGCAATCCCTAACCTGATCGGAAAATCCATCCCCGGAAAAGGTATAGGTAAGGCTCCAAGTATAAGGCCTAGAGCGATTCCAAGAAATATTGCGATCAGATTTGGTGTATTCAATCGCTTCTCCTCATCACCAAGTATTTTAGCAACATTGTCTATCGATGCTTTTTCTCCTACTACAGTAAGTTTATCTCCAATTTGTAGCATAAGATCCGAAGAAGCCAGTAGATCAATACCTGCACGGTTAATACGTGTTATGTTTATTCCATAATTATTGCGCAGTTTTAGGCTTCCGAGTTTTTCACCGTTTATTTTGCTATTAGTGATAATGATTCTTCGTGATACTAATTGACTATTGTCTATGTGGTTCCAGTCTATATCTTCTTTATTCCAGTCGACGTTTTCTTGTTCTCCAAACAGAACTTTGATATGCTCTACATCGCTCTTTTTGGATATGATAAGCAGGTGGTCGTTATGCCTGAGGATACTCGCAGAAGTAGGAATCGTAACTATACCATCGTGCCAGATACGCGAAATAACGAAATGTTTAGCAGTTAATTTCATTATATCAACTATCGATTTCCCTTCTATAGCCGGATTGGTTATATGAAATTCACCGACATGCATTTCATTCTCTTTCTTTTCTGATAGCTTTGCAAATTCATCGTTTGGCACAAAGCACTTTCTAAGAAATATGATCGCCAGAATAACTCCCACTACCCCTAATGGATAGGCAATGGCTGTAGCCAAAGCCATGTCGGCTATTACCCTTTGATTTCCGCTAATTTGTTGTAATGCCTGCTGAGCCGCACCAAGAGCCGGTGTATTTGTCGTAGCACCGCATAATATTCCTACCATATTAGGAAGGGATATGTCGCTCGCATAGCTAAATATAACGGTGAGGATTAGTCCTAGAAATACAACTCCCAAGGCAAGCATGTTCATTCTCAAACCTCCAGCCCTTAAAGATGAAAAGAATCCCGGACCTACTTGCAATCCCAATGCATATACAAAAAGGATAAGTCCAAAATTTTGAGCAAAGTTGAGCATGTCTTTGTTCAGGTCGAAATTCAAGTGACCAATAACTATACCAACAAAGAAGACAAATGTAATACCAAGAGAGATATTGAGGAGTTTTAGTTTTCCTAGTTGTAGTCCAACAGCAGAAACTATAGATATAATTATAATTGATAGAACCGATGGTGATTCTATTATGGTTTTCATAAACCAATCCATACAATTTACTACTTAGAAATGGACTGCAAAGGTAAAACATTTAATGTGAAAGAGCCAATATCCGCATGTGAAAAATAAAAAGAGAGAGAAGAATATAAATTTTCCGTCTCTCGCTATTCAATCATAGAAGCTGTTAATGATAATTTGCGGACTTCCTATTTCTTACAGATATTTGTGAATATACACCACTTACAAGCTTCTCCGGTAGGGGTTTGCGTAAATGATGTCTCAGGGTCGAATATTTCATCGAGGCACGTATCGAAGTACTCTTTGAATTCTTCTCTATACATTGAGAAGTCTGTTATATTGTCATCGTTGCGTCCCGATTTATTGATTACTCCCGGCTCAAATTTAGAGTCGAATAAATTTCGAAGATAGTATATGCCCGGTTCTATTATTTTATTCGGATACTTTTGCATATAAAGGTGTGAATACATAAATACCTGCATTACAGCTTTAGGACGATCTTTAAGTTCCTTATCAAAAAGATCTTTCATTTCTTTATATCGTAATACTCCTTTTCCTGTCTTGTAATCTATAATACGGGTACGACCTTTAACTTCATCTACACGGTCGATAAATCCTTTTAACGATACAACTTTTCCTGATGGTAGAGTATATTCCATTTTTATTCTTTCTTCTGAGTCTACATAGATAAAAGGTGTCAGTCCTGCATCAGTAACTAGAACCTGTTTGATATATTTCCGCAGCACTTCTCCGGTCAGATAATTCTGTCCTGTCAATTTTTTTATTTTTTCTGTCTTAAAGTAGTTTTCGGCAAAAGATCGTTCTATATTTTCAGTCAGCAGCTTTTCATCCTTTCTGATCTTGTGTAACAAGTCCGCAGTAATCATCTTTCCCTTAAATGGCTCGTACAACCATTCCATTATTGAGTGAAAAATTGTTCCAAACATACTGGCCTCTATTGTTTCCACTATCTCATCCTCTTCTGCCATGTTTTCTACTACAGAGAAATAAAACTGTAGAGGACAATTGAGATACATATTGATAGCACTGGCAGATAGTTGTTTGTCTCCTCCTTGCAAAAACACATTCATCTTTTCCTGTATCTCAGGAGTTTTAGATACTGAAATGGGAAGACTCTCGGTAGAAGAAACTTTATAAACAGTGAGCTTTTCCCTTATATCGAACGAATCGGCGTATAAATGTTTTATCTGTTTAAAATAACGGCTTACTTCACCTGATTGTAATCCTTCAGTACGAGTATCATACAAAAGATAGATTCGTTTAGCTCGGTTTATCAAACGATAAAAGTGATAAGCAAAAATACTATCCTGATGCTCGTAAGTCGGCAAATCAAAACCTTTTCGAAGATTGTATGGTATAAAAGAACTTGTAGCGCGTTTGAGAGGGAAAATGCCTTCATTCATCGATAAGATAATAAGGTTATCGAAGTCTAAAGCACGAGTTTCTAGCACTCCCATAATTTGTAATCCAGATAAAGGCTCTCCCGTGAATGGCACACTGATGTTTACTATCAACTTTTTCAATAGTTTGAAATATGTTTCAATTTTAATTTCAAAGGAAACATTTTGCAAAGCATCGTTCATTTTATTGATCGTCTTGTAGTATTCCACAATAAATTCACCCTCAATGTCTACCGAACGGGCACTTATTTGCTCTTCTTCGTTCTCTATTTCTTTTTGATTATATAAAGATCTCCGTAGTGTTGATAATATGTCTTTTAAATACTCAGGTGCATCGTACCAATTATCTATTGTTTTGAATATCAGACTAAATAATGGATGAATCTCCAATTCTTTGACCGATATTATAATTTTATTGTATTGAAGTATACTTTGTCTTAGTTGTTTAGCTTCCTGTCCGGCTATATTTGTTATATATCGGTGATTAAGAATAGCCAGTACCGGTTTGTAATAAAAGCCTGCGCTGTTTTCGGATCTCCTTACATTCTTTTGCAATTCAAAAATGTGTTCCATCAGTCCTGAAACAGAACTATTGTTCAGGCTATACCCCATTGTAATGTTTATCTTGTCTATCTCTGGGGGGATGGAGTAAAGCGTTGGCAATAAAAGATTTTCATCAGGTAGCACCAATGCTGTATTCATAGCTTGATCAGATGACACTATCTGATTTTCTGCCAACAAAGACTTGATGATTGTATGCACATATTTTGCTTGTCCTATGGACGACGGAATACCAATAGCTTCCACAGTAGGGTGGTCAAGGCTTAATTCCTCGGGTTGTAACGCGAGCTGAGATGGAAATTGCACCTTATTTTTATCCATAAAAAAAGATGCTTTGTTTTGAGGATCGCGTACCAAAGGAGATGAGTAATCCCAATAAAAATCGGCAATGCCTTTTTTATGAAGGTAACTAAGCAGTTTCTCTTCCGATTTGCTATGTCCGTTTAGCCCTATAAATATTATTTTTTCGTATGGAAGTTCATAATCCGGATTCTTCGAAAAAGAATCTATTACATCTCTAAAAATCATTCCTTCATAGGCTTGATTTTTTTCTGCAAGTTGGTTTCTTAGAGAAGAGTATAGCTGAAAGAGAACTTCCCACATTTCAAGGAAGTCTTTCTTTTTGTCATTTTCTCCTACAGGCAAAAAATTTGACCAGAAACGTCGTATAACTTCTATCTGTGTTTCGGATAAGTATGAGAATCCGGCATCGATATCTTTTAAATCTTTTATATTTCTGAACAGCTGCTGTGCATCAACCAAATACTTATCGATGTCGTCAAAATCATTGAGCAGCATTTCTCCCCAATATAGAAATTCATCGAATGTTTCGTTGGTCTTACCTACCTGTTTGTATATACTAAACAACATAAAGAGCATCTCAATGCGATCTGCTTTTTTATATGGACTTAGTTGTTCGAACAAGTCTGCTATTGTTAGTATTTGGGGCGAAAAAATAGGCTTATCCGCTATCTGAGATAAGTAATGTTGGAAAAAGACTCCGGCTCTACGGTTCGGAAAAACAAAAGTATAGCGACTAATGTTTTGTCCATCGGCCTTATAGTATGCTTGAGCTACATTGTATAGAAAAGGAATCATTATTTCGAAAGTAGGTAAATCAACTATATGCAAAAATACAAATTTAAGCTATTGGCTGTATTATTTTCTTCAAAAGATTACTGGCAAAGTTCTTATTGTTGAAGAAGTGCCTTGTAATGAAAAAAAGATTCCTTACACAGCTATAAGGATTGTGGCTCCCTTATGAGAAAGGGATGCATTTAGTATGCACCCCTTGTCAATTTGGTTAAATGTTTAATTTTTATAATCTTACAAGGCTCAATGATTTTTTTGCATGAAATAAGCTTTACCGTTATTATACCAAACTTCAAATCCTTTTGATTTTAGCAAATCCATGATTGGCACGGGTTTGAATGGTGCAGTTAATTCCATAATCTGATTGTTTTGCAATTCCTTTGATAACCGGATAATCTCTTGCATTGGGTTTTCTCCCGACTCTATAATAGGACGAGCATCAAACCTAATCGTGATATTCGTTTCATCAAACCATTCCGGCTTATCTTTTTGTTCATTNNTGGCGGCTTGGCGCAGTGTTTCAAGAAGTAGAATAGGGGAGATGCCTGCAACTTTTGCAGCTTGCTGCAATGTTGTAACCTTTGCCACAGTACGGCGCAAAATAGGATTCCGCAGTTTAGAGAATGCAGGAGAAAGCTCCAATAGCGTATTCTCTAATTGAGGATATTCATCCAGCAAATCTGAAACCTTTATATGTAGATTAATATCCATGACTCTTTATTTTGAATAAGAAAGTAACCTCTGATCACCTTCCAGTTTTCGCAAGTCGGTTATATCCTGAGTAATTTCTATCACGCCTAAATATTCACCATCCTGTCCCCTGAGAGCGGTATAATCTATATGCACAAAGCGTCCTTTGAAGTTAGATATCCAAAATGCAGCTTTATTTTCTTTGCCGGTTTTGAAGTCTTCAATGATTTGTTCTACGATATGAACACTATGTGGAGGATGGCACATACGTACATCACGCCCGATAATAGAACGATTTCGCTCAAATACACGATTAGGACTATGAGAAAAGAACTTTACTTTATCATCTTTATCAACAAAAGTGATATCTACCGGAAGAGTTACAAAAAGAGCTTCTAGCTCCTTCATATCGAAGCTGCCTGAAGATAGCTTGATTGCATTACCCGGCATAAAGATGACTTCTTCTTGCTTTACAAGTTCGGGTTTCCACTCTACGCTTGGATCATAAAGGCAAAAACCGTATATAGTAGTTTCCTTATGTATTTGATACCAATTTTCTTCAGTGAGTGTATCCAAGCACATCGGCAATAGAATTTGTTCTTCTTTCATTATCATGCCTTCTATTGCATCGATGGCAGGTTGCAAAACCAACGAGCAAACTGTTTCCAGCTCTTCTCTTGTCAGTTCGCTTTTGAGAGCTTCATGAGCGGCTTTCAATAATTCCCGGGTTTCATCATGTTTACCCCACATCACCTTCGGTGGACCTGTAATTCCTGCCTTCTCCAAAAATGGAAACAGTAGATACTCTTTGCGCAAATAGTGTTTATCTACATCCGATAGTTGATTAAAGAGGCTTCGCAATCCCATCGTATAATCTGCAATGTCACTATCTTTCAAGTTTTTCAACACATCGAACATCCCATAAGTCAGGTCGATGCGCTTTTCCAGTTCTCTGTTTTCTTTGATAAAAGTATCTACAGGATGTCCATCAGGTACACCTTTGGCGGGTGAGGTATCTATACTTCCGTCGAGTACAGCCGTATGTATATCACATAAGCGCAATATATCTTCCTCGGGAAGACCTTCAGCTATCAATTCCTGTTCTACCTCTACTACCTCATTGTATGGAACCGAGTGCAGTAAATTTATCAGACGGCTTTTCACTTGTTCGGGAGCTTCGCCGTTATGTAATTGAAGAATAAGATGTTTAAGTAACTCTTTTCTTTTTTCGGAATTATTGATTAGCTCGCTCATCGCCTATTCTTTTATCATGGTTAATAACATCTTAAAAGACTCCACAGCTTGAAGTGCATGAGTTATGTTGGCCGGCATTATAATAATCTCACCTGCCTTTACCCTGTGAGGTTCGCCATTTATGCGAATCTCAGCTTCACCATCCAGTACTTGTACAAGCGCATCGAAAGGTGCTGTATGCTCGCTAAGTCCTTGTCCCTTGTCGAAGGAAAATAATGTAACATTTCCTGCTCGGTTTTTAAGTATTTGTTTGCTTACTATTCCTCCTGTGGAATAATCGATTTGCCCCGCAATATTGAATACGGTTGCTTTAGCGAATGTATTTGTTTCCATTTTTAATGTTTTATGTAATTATGTGCTGACATTATGAAGCAAGAAACATCTTCATATCTTCGTCAGGTGTGGTAATAGAGCCAATACCAAAATTATCAACCAGCACTTTTGCCACGTTAGGCGATAAAAATGCAGGAAGTGTTGGCCCTAAGTGAATATTTTTTACACCGAGTGATAACAATGCAAGAAGAACGATAACAGCTTTTTGCTCGTACCATGCTATGTTGTATGCAATCGGTAATTCATTAATGTCATTTAGTTCAAAAACTTCTTTAAGTTTCAGCGCAATCAAAGCGAGAGAGTAACTGTCGTTACATTGTCCGGCATCGAGAACACGAGGAATACCACCTATATCGCCTAGAGGCAATTTGTTGTAGCGATACTTAGCACAACCGGCAGTAAGGATAACTGTATCTTTAGGTAGATTTTCTGCAAATTCAGTATAATAGTTACGTCCTTTCATACGACCGTCACAACCTGCCATTACAAAGAACTTACGTATAGCTCCTGTTTTTACAGCGTCAACTACCTTATCAGCAAGTGCAAATACCTGTGCGTGAGCAAATCCTCCGATAATTTCTCCGGACTCTATTTCAGTAGGAGCTTTGCATTGTTTTGCATGCTCTATCAATTTTGAAAAATCTTTAGGCTGTCCGTCTTTTCTATCTTCTATATGTTGGAAGCCGGTAAATCCTGATGCACCGGTAGTATATACTTTATCAGCGTAGGTTGAAGTAGATCGTGGAGGTACAATGCAGTTAGTTGTAAATAGTATTACACCATTAAATGATTCAAAGTCTTCGTTCTGACGCCACCAAGCACTACCATAATTGCCTACAAAATGGCTATATTTCTTAAATGCAGGGTAGTAATGCGCCGGAAGCATTTCGCTGTGTGTGTACACATCTACGCCTGTTCCTTCTGTTTGTTCCAATAGGTCTTGCATATCACGTAAGTCGTGACCAGAGATAAGAATACCCGGATTATTGCGAACCCCGATATTTACTTTTGTAATTTCAGGATTTCCGTATGTAGAAGTATTAGCCTTATCAAGCAAAGCCATTGTTTTTACACCATATTCACCACACTTAAGCACAAGAGCTGTAAGCTCTTCTCCGCTTAATTCTTGGGTTGTTGCAACTAAAGCTTCTTGCATAAAAGCATGGATGTCATCATCCTCATACCCTAGGTTTGATGCATGTTCAGCGTAAGCTGCCATCCCTTTGATTCCATAGATAAGAAGTTCACGCAACGAGCGTATGTCTTCATTTTTAGTTTCAAGGATTCCTACATTTCCAGCCTTCACTTCCATTTCTTTTACGCTTTCGGTAGTCCAAGTAATGCAGTCACAATCTAGGTTGGGAGTAGTATTGCCTCCTTTAGCTTTTAATTCGAGTAAAAGTTCGTCTCGCAGATTTATCGCTTCACGTACACGTATTACGAAACGCTCTTTGTCGAAGTTTGCATTGGTGATTGTCATAAATAATGACTCCATTACAAAGCGGTTTGTATAAGCGGGTATTTCTACACCTGCTTTACGTAATTCTACTGTACTGTATGAGATTCCTTTGAGAAGAAACATTAACAAGTCTTGAAGATTAGCAACCTCCGAAGTTTTTCCACAAACACCTTTTACCGTACAGCCTGTATTGTGAGCTGTTTCCTGACACTGATAACAAAACATATTCATATCCTTAGTTTTTTAGTTAATTATTTTTTATAGAATGATTATTCTTTTATTTCTGATAAATTGGTTATATAGTAAATTTAACTCCTGATTATTGTGACTAACCTGTTATTTCCTATGCAAACATACGATGGTAGTAAAACTAAGATCGTAACATTTGTTACGACTATGAATTATTTTTTGTAACTTTGTAAAAAATTACAAGACTATGAACTCTGACTTACTCTTTTTCTGTACAATGTGTCGTGAAAAATCTCAAGAAGAGATTGCTCGACTAAAATGTACGATAGATCATACTATAAAGCATTATAAAAAAGGAGAATATATCGCCTATCAGGGTGATGTTATTTCACAGTTATATATGTTATCCAAAGGGAAAGTAAAAACAGAGATAGTTTCCGATTCGGGGCTTACTCTATCAGTAGAAGAAATTTCAGCTCCTTATCCTTTGGCTGCTGCTTTTATTTTTGCGGAAAATAATCGTTTTCCTGTGGATGTGATAGCTCTTGATGATAGCGAAATCTTATTTATCACGAAAGATTCTGTGGAGAAACAAATGGCTAAATGTCCCGGTTTTTTGCGAGGATTTATGGCTTTTAATGCCGATCGTGTACAATTCTTGTCCGAAAGGCTCAAAATATTCTCACAAAAAGGAATTAAAGCTAAAATAGCATATTACATTTTACAGCACGATAAAAACGGATCTTTTGAATTAGGGAAAAGTATCGCATCTCTTGCCGAGTATTTTGGTGTAGAACGTCCTTCCCTATCCAGAGCTATTTCTGAAATGGCTGCCAGTGGAATAATAGAATTTGAAGGAGGTAAAGGTAAAATACTAAACTATAATGAAATAAAAGAATTGTTAGGATAATTGATTTCCGAATATCTTTTGTCTTACTCTATAATAATAGAGAACAGAATTTTCTATTCTATCTATATAATTCTGTATTGTCAATATACATGTACACTACCTTGTGCGGCCGGTAGGTAATTTACTCCAATCCAAGTTATCATCAGTAATATGAATGCGATAGGCAACGCCCAAAGCGCAACTTTATCATATTTACCATACAACCGTATATGTATATACGCGAGATAAGCCATGGAAGTAACAAAAGCCCATGTTTCTTTAGGATCCCATGACCAATAATGCCCCCATGCTTCTTTTGCCCATACAGCACCCATCAGCATTCCTAATACAAGGAATCCAAATCCTACATAAACGATATTATCTATAAAATTGAATATCTTATCATCAGAATAGCTATTACGATGTACTTTTCGTAATTGCACAAAAGCTCCGATAGTAGCAGCTCCAAACATAGCGTAAGAAAGAATGTAGGATGTGACATGAGGTACAAACCATTCGCTCTGGAGAGCAGGCATCAAATTTTTAGAATGTATTTCGGGCTTAAATAAATTGATAAACACAAAAACCGATGCTACCAATGCAGAGAAAGATAATAGCCAAGGATATTTCCATCTGCGATAAGCTAGGTATCCGACCGAAGATAGAAAGAAAGAATACCATAAGCGAGTTTCACCCATCGTTCTCATTGGCGGACGTTCGATATGTATCCAAAAACCTGTTATAAATGCAGCAAATACAGCAATACCACATAGCATTAATATATCAGCTAATCGCTTTTGTGATCGATACACTATAATTCCGGCCGAAAACCAGAGTATCACAGCAGGAAGTGCAAACCATATAAAATTATTCCAATTCATATTCTTATCTTAGTACTATTATTCTTTGTTGTTCTTATTCTCACTTCTATGTTTAACCAATCTGCCATTCCAAATTAAAGCGATTGAACCCAGAGCTATAAAAATAAATCCGATGTATACGGGTATAACCCAAGGATCGTATACAAGTTCCATGCTACTGTATGAAGATAAGCGCCCGGCCTGATTATCGTATCCATATTGATAGATCGTCCAACTTCCGATACGCATTGGTTTATTTACTTCTATAGTTCCTTTTTTTATTGTGCCGTCAGGTGTATAGGCTTCTATATCCGACATAAATCGTTTTGGCTCGGGAACGCTCATTACCACACACAGCTGTTCATTGAGGGAAAGGGTCATATAAAGTTGTGCCTGATTTCCTCCGCATATCCATCCAGTGGTATCTTTACCTTGAGATACATTGAATGCTCGTATTTTGGCAGCCGGAGTTGCTCCGGGCATAGGTACCTCCCTATAGGTACTATCGCTGTTGCGCACTGCCTGATGGATATATTCTTTCAATTCAATCTCCCATCCATTAAGTTGTCCTTCAGTTATTTCTGTATCTATCTGATAATAGTCCGGCTTGTCTTCTGGTAGAGGTTTTCCACTTTTACGATCGATGATAGTTAGTTTGGGCGGATATTCCTCCATATCAAAATCGTTGAGCTGTATCGCAATAGGTAATTCTTTTACGTTTTCATCTTCATCATAAACTCTCCACTCTACCTCTCCTTCACGTATGTGCATCAGATAACGTTCAATATCAGCATGTCCCAGTCCTGCTGCGAATAGTGTGATCCATAGTCCGATATGGTTCAAGTAAAATGCGTAGTCTTTCTTGCGAAAATTAAGCAAACGACGAACGATAAGACAGCCAAGTGATAATAGGGTGATAAAGTAAATGAGTATGAAAGTCCATGAACTTGTCATACTGTCGAAACCTAGGCGTGAAAATATGTTTTCCGGAACGTCATGCGTATTGCTTGCCGTTTGTGGTGTAAGTCCCATGATGATCGTAAGAATGAGTAATGCTGAGATTAAACAGACTGAAGAGGGAATACCACTAAACCATAGTATGAAATGGCTTTTACGCACAAAAAGCGAAAGAATACATAAAATCAGTATAATAGCTCCAACCAAGAGATTGGATGGGAATGCCAATAAATAAAAATTAAAATTACCAATTGTGAGTTGAAGGAGAAATCCGACCAAAAGAATTCCGCACGTAGTAACAATGCTTTCAGGATATCCCCAAGGCTGTTGCCACATTTTTCGATTATTTGTTTTTTTCATCTGTTTATATAGAAGAGAGCTGTTATTTTTTTGTCGAGAATAGTTTAGGTGTTATATTTATGGATACCCATCCCCAGTCTTGCCAGCTTTTATGGTATCCGCCTTTCACTACATCCATCGACTTGCTTCCAAGCATAAATGAATAGCCTGCCATAAGTTTTACATCAGGCATAATAGACCAATTTACCTGAAAGTCAAACTCAGATCCTAAGCCTTTGTCTATTTTTTCATTTGATACAACAACTTCATTTGCAGTCAAGAAATAATGATAATTCAAAGATAGATCGACTTTTTTCGAGGGCTTGTAGAAAATGGCAAGTTGATTGTCCCATAGCCCCGGATTGAGACCATTCGCAAATGAAGAAGCATAGAAGTAATCCATTGTTCCATAGAACTTATGGTGTGTACCATACAACGGATCAAATGCTTTTTGCTTTGTGTCATCCTGCTTGTTTCCACTCAGATAGTCACTGCCTAAACCTAATGACCATTTAGGGTCTATTTTGAAACCTGCAAAAAGGCTTCCCATAAAGGCTGATACTTCTTTATTTGACTTGTTTTTTCCTGTTTGATAATAAAAAGAACCTTTGATATCCCAACCATTTGCTATATAAGTCAAATAAGTCCCAAAGGTTTGCATATACTTATTGGCTGAATCTTCTTCGCTTCCGTACTGAAGACCCAGATTCATTGCGAGTAATGAGATGCCGAATGGGTTCTCTTTATTTCCATAGTGATACCAAAGTGTTTGCATATTTTTATAAGGCTGTCCTCCGGCTTCATAAAAACTTCCTCCTTTTATTTTTTCATCGTTCTGGTTTAAAGCCAGGATCAAATGGAAAGTGTTTATTTTATCAGCATACCCTAACTTTAATACATCATGACAGCGTCCCGAAACGTTCCAATCGAGCCCGCCTAATATACGTTCATCGTCATAAGATAAGGCTTGTCTTCCTAATTGGGCAAAGAATCCATTCTTAAAATTTAATTTAGCCCATGCTTCGTTTAGCATGAAACGTCCATTCTTATCTACTTGGGGATCTTGCCCCCAAACTCCAACGTGCTGTCCTGATAGTTTTAATTCCAGATTTGAACGTTGAAAGTCCATTGAGATTCGAGCACGGTTGTTTATGAAAGTAGCGGGGTGTTCACCTTCATTTCTGGGGAACAAGGCTCCATTGCGATATTCTCCGCGTGATCGTAGTTGCGCCGATATGGAAAATATGTCTTCTTGATTATTCTCTTGTCCTAATAATGTGAGAGGTAGTAATAGCAACCCTATTATGAAAATCTTTCTCATAATGATTATAGTTTAAAAAGCGCCTGCAAATGCTATATTAGATGAATGCAGACGCCCTTGAGGTAAGAAAAAATTAGTTCATAGCCAGCTTTCCTTCTGATTTGGCTTTTTCTATCCAAGTAGGAAGTGTTGTTTTAATCCACTTATCTTTGTCTTCACGAAGCTTTTTCATATCCAGTCCGATATATTCCTGAGCTTTTGATTTTGTAGAAATATCTGGCATTTTAACGTCTGTAACTCCAAGAGTGAATAATACTTTTTGCAGTTCCAGTTGTGCCTGTAGCGTACGGTCTAAACTATGAGCAAGGATTCGTTGAGTTTCTACAGGAGCATGGAAGGATGCACCATGAGATGCCACCGCAAAGTCCCAACGCCATTGAGCCTGACGAATCAATTTCAAAGACTCTTTCATTTTAGCTTCATCTGCACCATTGTCCCATGCTGCTTTAGCCATTACATGGGCTTTAGCCAGTTCTACTTCTATCCTGTTTCTAATCTCTAATGCCTTATCCTGATATTGATAAACATAATTTTTTAGATTCTCTTCACTATCTCTATGGCATGTTTGACATGTTGATGACACATTTTTAAGCGGACTCATTACCTGATGGTTAGAATACTTAATGCCACCTTCGGACATATATGGCATGTGACAGTCGGCACATGACAATCCACGTTGAGCGTGTGGTCCTAAAAGGAAAATTTCATAGTCCGGATGCTGCGCTTTTAGCATTGGAGCTTTGCTCAGATGATGTACCCAGTCTGTATAGTTTGCATTGTCATAATATTCTTCCATCGATTCTACGGTCATACCTCCATCCCAAGGGAAGGTCAGATATTTACCGTCACCCTTAAAGAAATATTCGACATGACATTGGGCACATACCAGAGAACGCATTTCCTGAGGAGTTGCTTTTGTAATATCTTTGCCTTGACGCTCAAACGCTTCTATCAAAGCCGGACGAGTGATAGTCAGATTCATCGTCTTAGGATCGTGACAATCGGCACAACCTACAGGATTTACAATCTCACTGCCAAACTGACTCCATGAGGCTTTGTAAAAATTCTCTATTCCTACTTCATGCATCATTCGTGGTACATCAGGACTCTTACAAGCCCAGCAAGTAGACGGTTGCATGTCTTTGTGTTCATGATCAGGTGTTCCGGTACGAAGTGTATGCGTCACATCTTCTATCGTATACATATGTCCGCGTGGAGCCGAATAGTCTCTGGAAAATGCATAACCAGCCCAAAGAACAACCATTTCGGGACGGCTTTCGAGTACATCTTCAGGCATATTTCCTAAATGCTTACTGCGGAAATCCATTTCTTTTGTTTTTTTCCAGGTATCGTATTCACGAGGGTAATTGATACCCCATTCATCACTATTGGTATTAATTCCTGTAATCTCTATCTTTTTATTATTATACAGAGTCGCGATTTCAGCTCTACGTTCTGTAATAGATGCTGCTAAAAGTCCAAGCATAAACACCAAAACCATTACTACCGCAAAAATCCCCCATCCAATGATCGGTTTTCGCCTGATTGCTTCTGCTAATTTCTTTAACATATTGGATCTTATTTTTTATTTTTCATAATATTATTCAACCAATCCGGTACTGCTGACTTTGGTAACGGAACAATCGCGTTCGGAGAAGAAGATAGATTACTCACGACGGTGTGAGGAACTTCCCGATGACAATCCCAGCACGCTTTTCCTTCACCTTCTTTTACTTGTGTGTAGTTTATCATACCGGTATTCACAAATTCTGTATTCAATTGAGTATGACAGCGAATGCAGTTATCCATGATTACTTTTTTACTGGCATCTCGAGGACGGATAACCTGTGGTTCAGCATTTAATGTAAATACTGCAGCATGGTAAAGTCCATCCATAGCTTTGAATGCATATTTATTAATGACATTATCATGTGGTACATGGCAATCGTTGCAATTGGCCCATTCTCGGTGTGCGCTGTGTTGCCATGTTTGATAATAAGGGGTCATAATATGGCAATTGATACAAGCTTCGGGATCATCAGACAGATAAGAATGTGCCCGGGACATATAGGCCGTGTATCCGCCAAGTCCGGCTATGATTCCCGCTATAACAAATAGTGGAACAACAAAATTCCGTGGTATTAGATTTAGAAGTTTTCTCATTTTATTTACCAATGAACACTGTTATTAAGCAAAGATATTGTTTAGAAATGATAATTTCCGTAACAAATGTTACGTGGTGTTATTTTTTATTAATTAATTTAGAGCTACTTATATCATTTCGTCTNNTGATTAAAGTCGTGTCATAATATTAAAGAATAGAGTATCTGTTTATTGAAATAATTTATTTCGAATAGATACTCATACAGATTTTTTAGTTGTACGAGAGTGAACCGTTATAAAAGACGTATATAAATGTTTGTTATTCACGCTAAAATACAAATTATTTTTTATCCTTCAAAGAATTTTGTTCTTTGTTTTAACTTTTTATTTGCTTAAGGTTTAGCTTGATCTCTATTTGCCCTTTTCATCTAAAAACGGTAATTTTGCGCACAGCTTTTTTGAAGCACTAAAAAAACATACAAAAGAAAGAAATGAATAAGAAGATATCAGATTTTGAGATAATGGCACCTGTTGGCTCTTACGACTCTTTGGCTGCAGCCATACAGGGTGGGGCAAACTCTATTTACTTTGGAATAGAAGGGCTGAATATGCGAGCCAAGTCTTCTAATAACTTTACAATGGATGACTTGAAGCAGATAGCCGCTATATGTAAAGAAAATGGACTAAAGAGCTATCTGACGGTGAATACAATTATTTACGACAATGATATCTCGTTGATGCACCAGATTGTAAATGCTGCAAAAGAGGCTGAGCTTTCAGCCGTAATTGCTTCGGATGTAGCTGTGATGATGTATGCGCGAAGTATAGGTGTTGAGGTTCATCTATCTACACAATTGAATATAACCAATACAGAGTCATTAAAATTTTACGGGCAATTTGCTGATGTTGTTGTATTGGCACGCGAGCTGAATCTCGATCAGGTGGCTTCTATCTATAAAGATATTGTAGAGCAAAACATACGAGGTCCTAAAGGGGAACTTATCCGTATCGAAATGTTTGCTCATGGAGCTTTGTGTATGGCTGTGTCAGGTAAATGTTACCTGAGCTTGCATGAAAGAGATTTATCTGCAAATAGGGGGGCATGCAATCAGCTGTGCCGCCGCAGCTATATTGTAAAAGATAAGGAGTCGGATATCGAACTCGAAATTGACAACGAATACATCATGTCTCCAAAAGATTTGAAAACCATTCATTTTATGAACAAAATGATGGATGCAGGAGTACGTGTATTTAAAATAGAAGGACGGGCTCGTGGGCCCGAATATGTACGTACTGTAGTTGAATGTTACAAAGAAGCGGTGCAAGCCTACTGTGAGGATACATATACAGAAGAAAAGATTGAAAAGTGGAACGAACGCCTTGCTACGGTCTTTAATCGAGGGTTTTGGGATGGTTATTATCTTGGTCAGAAATTGGGAGAGTGGTCTAGTAACTATGGCTCAGGAGCAACAAAACGAAAAATATACATAGGTAAAGGGCTTAAATATTTCTCAAATCTTGGTGTTGCCGAATTTTTTATGGAAACACAATCGTTGAAGGTTGGTGACGAAATACTTATTACCGGACCTACTACAGGAGCAGTAACGCAGATCGTAGACGAAATTAGAGTTGACCTTCAACCTGTAGAAGAGACAGTAAAAGGCGAAAAGTTCTCTATTAAAGTAAATGAGAAAATCAGACCTTCAGATAAACTATTTAAGTTGGTTGAAGTAGAACGGAAGAAGAAGTTTGTGGAAAAAATATAGTAATATTATTTTTTCAGATTCCTTTTTATATTGAATTTCACAATATTCGTAACTAGATTCAATGGTAAAGGTTTATCCAATGGCAATTGTATTGCTCCTTTTGATGTTTTGTATTGTGTGAGTTCTTCTTCGAAGGCAATAATAGCTTCTGCACCCGGGTATAAACCGATGTGCTTTTTATGACCTGCAAAGTGTATAAGATTCCCATTCTGATGAAATGTGGGCATTTGCCAACTGATTTTCTCGATTGCATCAGGTGCGGCTTTTTTGATGGTTGTTCTTAGTTTCTTCATCAATACCTGAATGTTCTCAGGAAATAAAGCTATATATTCATCTATATTTTGCATAATTATAATGTTTAGCTCTAATAAAATAAATTTGTAAGGCTTGNNCAAGCCTTACAAATTTATTTAAACTTATTTCATTTACAATAAATTACAAATCATTTTTTTGCTAATCCTTGAGCTGTTTGCATTAATCTTACAAATTCTCGGCGATACCCCTGCTTATCTTCGCCATATCCTTTTTGAGCTAATGCAATAGCTTTGCTATAGCTACCTTCTCCTTTGTATTGAGAATCTTTTATAATTTGCCCGAACATGGCAACAGTCGAAGCAAAGCGAAAATCGTCTGACACATTATCACCCTTGTCATCTATTAACGGAACTTCAATTTTCTGGCTTTGGTCGCTGTTTGGTTGTTTATACCTCAATTTTACGGTTAAGAGATCAGGATATTTATTTGCTACAAATATATTTTGAGTAGATACATTGGTTTCTTTTTGATACTTCAGAGGATCTACATCCCCTATAAGATTGCTTTTTACTCCTGTTGGAATAACTTCATAAAATGCTGTAACTGTATGACCGGCACCCATTTCTCCGGCATCTTTTGTGTCGTCATTAAAATCTTCTTTGTTTAACAGCCTTGTTTCGTATCCTATCAGCCTGTATGCTTGTACTTTTGTTGGATTAAATTCGATTTGCAATTTCACATCTTTAGCGACAGTATACATGGTAGCGCCAAATTCGTTGACTAAGACTTTATTTGCCTCTTGTAGATTATCAATATATGCATGATTACCATTTCCGGCTTGTGCCAGAGTTTGCATCTTGCTATCTTTGTAGTTGCCCATTCCATAACCTAATATGGAAAGAAACACTCCACTCTTGCGCTCTTGTTCTATCAACGCCAGTAGACCCTCATTACTGGAAACTCCTACATTGAAGTCTCCATCAGTACATAGAATAATACGATTATTACCTCCTTTTATAAAGTTTTGCTTTGCTATTTTGTAGGCTAATTGTATACCGGCTCCTCCTGCAGTAGAACCTCCTGCGTTCAGATTGTCAAGCGCTTCTTTTATTTTTTGTTTGTTCGCTCCCGATGTCGAAGGTAAAACTTCTCCTGCAGAGCCTGCATATACAACTATAGCTACACGATCTTTCTCTCGAAGATTGTTTGTCAGTAGTTTTAATGATGACTTTACAAGGTCAAGTCGTGTAGCGCCATACATCGATCCCGAAACATCTATAAGAAAAACAAAGTTTGAAGCCGAGAGATTTTCTCCAGCCATACTGCGTGCTTTTAATCCGATTTTTACCAAGCGATTTTGACTATTCCAAGGACAATTGCCTACTTCTGTAGATATTTTTACAGGGTCGTTCCCTGTCGGTTCGGTATAATTGTAGCTAAAGTAATTAATGAGTTCTTCTATTCGCACTGCGTCTTTGTTGGGTAGACTTCCCCGATTTATAAAACGCCGCATATTGCTATATGATGCCGCATCTACATCTACCGAAAATGTAGAGAGTGGCTCTTCGTTTGCTAAACGAAACCTGTTTTCTGAAAATTGGCTATATTCCTCATCTTGCAGATTGTCGTATGGCGAAGATTCCATTCTTAAAGATGATATTGAACGACTTGTTGTCATCTCTGTCGTACTTACATCAGCTACAGATATTTCCAGCTTACTTTCTCGCACATCAGCTAAGGATATTTGCTTTTCGTCTTGAACTATATATGCATAACTTAGCGGTGGAGATTGATTCGTTTCATATTCAGTCTTAGGTGTGATTGTTGTGTTTTCAGCTGTTTTAGAATCTTGTACTTTTGTTTTGTTACTGCTACAAGAAAATAATAGGAAAACAGAATGTACTAAAATAATCGTTTTGTAAGTTTTCATAATCCATCTAATTTTGGTGAATATTATTCTATTTACTATATAGATAGATTTTCTACTAAATTCCATAAAACTATATGAACTAAAATAAAAAAGGTGAGAGTATGTACTCCCACCAATTCCGTATTATATTCGTTATAAGTCTTAGATGTTTTCTCTGATTTTTTTTGCAATTTCTTCAAATTCAAATTGCTCAATCTTTATTCTTGGATTTGAAAGGCTCATATCTGATTCTTTATTAATAGGAATCAAGTGTATATGAGCATGAGGAACTTCAAGGCCTACAACCATTATACCTACACGTTTGCAAGTAATCGCTTTCTCAATAGATTTTGCAACTTTCTTTGCAAAAATGACCATATCTTTTAAAATATCGTCGTCAAGATCGAATATGTAATCTACCTCCTGCTTAGGAATGACAAGTGTATGTCCCTTTGCCATCGGATTTATATCCAAAAATGCAAAGAACCTCTCATCTTCAGCCACCTTATATGATGGTATCTCACCCTTAACAATTCTACTAAAAATACTAGGCATAAGTTTATAATGATATATCCATAATTTCGAAACTCATAATTCCCGAAGGAACTTTTATTTCGGCTATATCTCCTACTTTCTTACCCATCAATCCTTGCGCGATAGGAGTGTTTACAGCCATCTTATTTTCTTTCAAGTTAGCCTCGCTCTCTGCAACGATCGTATATGTCATCTTTTGGTTATTTTTCGTATTGCGTATTGTAACCTTGTTCAATATTTGCACAACGTCTGTTCCTATTGAATCTTCATTGATCAGACGAGCATTTGCCAATAGGTTTTTCATTTGGGCTATTTTAGCTTCAAGTAGCCCCTGAGCCTCTTTGGCTGCATCGTATTCAGCATTTTCAGATAAGTCTCCCTTGTCTCTAGCTTCTGCTATTTGTTTCGATATAGCAGGCCTTTCCGTAGTTTCAAGAGTGTTGATTTCTTCTTTCAACTTTTTGTAACCTTCCGCGGTCATGTAAGTGATAGCCATGGTAATTAAAAATTAAATTAATTCCTACTGTTTTTTAAATTTTTGATTGTTTTTAAAGCGACAAAAAGAAAAAGAATTCCTGCCGTTAAAGGCCAGAACTCCTTTTCCTTTTTCATTTTATCAAAAACAAAGATATAGTATATTTTTCGTATTTTCAAATATTTGGAAATACTTTTATAATAATTTTTGAACTTCTGAAGCTAGGTTATCAGTAGATAAAATTCTTTTCACAATCTCTCCATTCTTGTTTAATAAATATGTAGTAGGGAAGCCTTGAATATTGAATTTCGCGAGCCATTCAGACCTGAGTAGCTTACTATCTCTTACACATATCCAGGGTAAATTTGTTGCAGCATTTTTCCATGCATGTATATCCGTGTCAAAAGATACTTGGTATACTTCTACATTTCCTTTATTCTTACTATATACATTATTGATAAGTATATTGTGCGCCGGAGAAAAATCTGTTTGGTATGCAGTAAAATCGAGTATAACAACTTTTCCTTTTAATGAAGATAAACTTACGTCCTTATTATTAATATCAGGTAGCGTTATATTATAAAACACACTGTGATCTGTAGCTTCGGTATTCTCTAGCTTCTTCATTGTTTCTTCCTGACTTGCCATTTGTTTCAACTCAGCCAAAGTAGTTAGCGTAAAAGTCTTTAAATGCTCTGCCCGAGGTGATTTTGATTTGTATAGATCCCAAACGGTAGCAACAGCTCTGAAAGCTACTAAGTCATTTTTATCATAAGGATCGAATATTAAATATCCATCTACTTTTTGAAATAAAGCAAAATAGCTGGCTAAGCTTTTAGAGTCAGATAAGATTAGATCTTTAGCTTTAGTTTTATATTCATTCAGTGCTTTTTGAATTTCTGCGACATATTGATCCTGTGATATTTCTTTACTTTCAAATTGTTTTCTCAAATCAGACACAGTCCGACTAAGCTTGTTTTGGGCAAAAACAATATCTTTTATTTTCACAGAGCCTTCAGATCCCTCTATTGTATATTCCGATGCAAATGTAGGTTTGCTAGCATGTACAGTAATTGTTTCTATAGAGTCTATTGCTAAGTTTATGGATTGCTTATCCATTCTTAGTAAATAGAATTCAGGATATCCTAATGCAGGCTCTTTAAATTTGAAACTCCCATCTGCATCTAGCTTTACTGAGTCTATGGTTGTTGTTTCATTCAAAGACCGTCTTTCTAGATATAACATTGTGGTGTCGGCATTGGCAATCTTACCCTCTACTGTAAAATGAGGGCCTTTATTCTGACAAGATGCAAAAGAGATGACCGCAAGAGTAATAATAGATAACTTGGAAAAAAGAAATGTTTTCATGTATAATGCATGTTATATTATATAAGTATTTAGCGGAACAAAGATATTAATTATAATTATTATGTGATTCTCCGTAAGAGTTTCTTTCCAAAAATATTTTCATATATATAATTATAGTAAGGTTGGGATTGGTCTTTTTGACGGATGGTCTTATGGACAAAAAAACAATAATTGATTAAGTTATTTTGTTT
>NZ_DLIY01000013.1:0-9739 GCF_002483985.1 Dysgonomonas sp. UBA7630 | reverse complement strand
AGATGTCCCATATCCACTGCACGATCAACAAAATCCGCTTTGGGCTGCATTATAGCTGCTCTTTTCTCAGCTTCAATGCGTTTTTGCTGCTCCTCTTTTCAGTTTTGAGCAAGCATCAAAACGGTGTCGGGGTTAGAAAAGTCAAGATGCTTCAAGGATTGTTCCATCTTATTGAACAGCTGAATATACTCCAATTTAAAGTTCATTGCTTTCTTACCAGTGAAGCCCATCGCTAATAGAGTAAATCCGTCGCGGTTCATTATATACATCCGCTGTGATCTGTCATAAGAATCTAAGTATGAGGATTCATAGAACATCTGCTCAAAATTGAGCACATATTTTATAAGGTTATCAGNNCAATATCCCGCATTACATTCTTATGATCTTTTTCGAACTTCTCGGCTACCAATAAACTTGTTGTTACAGGATTGCCTTTGTCGCTTTTGAATACCAAATTTGAATCCATATTTAATTAAATCATTAGTTTATATATTAACCTTTAATTTGTCTGACAAAAGAAAAGTCACCAATCGAAAAGTTGCCTAGAGTGGTAGTCTGCAACTAATCAATTAATGACTTCTTATATTTTTCGCAACCAACGACTACCACGAAGTTGATTTCAGAATATTCTACCTTAATATATAAATCGAAATCATTTTTATAGATAACTTTGCTTAACAAATATATTGATTTAGGACAATGAGATAGTCTCCGAAACCATACGCTTTATGGCAAGTTTCTTATAAATTCGCTTAATTATTTTAACTTAAGCCGCTTCTCGTATATTTTTTCGTATTGAAGCTTCAAATTTTTAATGGTGTTCTGTATGCATATAAGCATACCATCAATTTGTCCAAGCTTATAAGCTCTTTCTTCTTCCGGTGTGTTGAATTTTGTTTCCATGATTAAATTTTCAATTGCTTATTTATAGATTCGTCTGATTTTGCAGCAAATAATAACCCTATCATCTCGCTGAGGTCTGTCGTGAAATCGCAGAGAGTGTCGGACATATCCCCTAATAGCCTTAATTGTTTTGACCAACCATTCATATCTTCATCTTTCATTAAGGCATTTATCTTATTGTAAGATTGATGGAGATACACAATGACCTCTAATAATCCAGTGTGAACAGATTCTTGTTTGATCTTGTCTAAATCTAAGTTTTTCATATCTGCATATATTTAATTGTTATTTAATTTCAATTCTTCGGGAAGCTCTAGACTTCTGATTCGTATTTCGTAAGCTATACGCTTGTGGTTCTCATTCGATAGCCTGTTCTTTTCTAGCATAGCTTGCAGGTGATCGGTAGTAAACTGATCGAGTTCGGTAAATGACAATTCTTTTTGCATGGCTTAATCTGCTTTATATCCGTTTGATCAATAATAATAAGTAAGCGTATTAGCCAAGTGCGACATATCACATCTTTTTGTATTTTTTGCTCTCTCTGCATACCTTCATTTTTCACTTTTGCTTCTTCGTTTCTCCTCACAACTGATTTTGCATTTCTCCAAGCCATCTTCATAGATTCACTCATTGTATAGCCCAATATTTTTTTCCAGTAGTGAGCTTCTTTCATTATTTTGGATTTGTTGTAACGTGCCACAATCAATTAAACTTTAGTTTTATAATTACAATACAAATATAACTATATATTTAATGCCACATATGTTTATTTAGTTAATAAATATTAAATAATTATATATATAGTTTTATTATGTAGTTTTCAATATATTTGTAGTTTAATTATAAATCTAAATAACAATTTATATATGATTAAACTAAGAGTTAAGGACATATTGAGAGAGAAGGGTATTACACAAAAAGACTTAGCCGACAGACTCAATATTACAGAAGTTGGATTATCAAAATCTTTAAGTGAAAAAGGCAATCCTACAATATCCACGCTAGATAATATCGCTAATGCATTGGATGTTAATATAACTGAGTTGTTTGAACCAAAAGGTATAAGTGGAATTATAAAGATTGATAACAAGTCTTACGAAATAAATTCTATAGAAGACATAAAAAAATTGTTGGCTGAAATAGAAAATGTTAAATAATAATTCTTAGATTTGTGAAAATTCATTAATTTAACATTCACTTAACTATGAAGAATTTATTCTTATTATTGTTAGTTTTGCCGATCGTTTTTGTTTCGTGTGGTTCGGAAGAGGATGATGCGATCTCTTTAAAGGAAACTAATAAAACATTAAAGCATGGCAACACTTACCAAATAAATGCAACCTCAAGCTACAAAATAAGCTACGTATCCGAGAATGAATATCATGCTACTGTGTCTGAATCCGGATTGGTGACAGCTGGCAGAATCGGCGAAACAAATATTGTCCTGACAGATGGCAACGATACCAAGAAGTTCAAAGTAACGATCAACCCTGAAAGCACGATGTATCCTGATCCAAATTTGGAATTTGGTATATCAAAAGTCGATTTGATTAAAAAGCTAGGTACGCCAAATAAAGAGACCTCAGATGGTATGAGTTATGACAACTTCTCAACAAAAGCTCCGCAAATAGCATATTTGTTTGATTCCAACAATAAATTAAAATCAGTAGGTGTTATTGTGAAAACAGCTTACAGCTCTGAATTAGGAACTTATCTTGCTGAACGGTATGTTTATGGTACTTCAATGGAGGAAGACTATACTCTTATATTTGTTAATGCATTGAAATTAGAGAAAGCTACAATGCTAATCGGGGCGAGTTTATATAATACAAGCTACTGGATGACTATATATATGCCATATTCTAATACAAAATCCAAACCTCAAAAAATAAATGAAATGGATAAAGTAGCTAAGATTTTAGGTATAAATTGATTAATAGAGTCATATAGATTCAACAAAAGGCAATCTGACGGTTGCCTTTTTCTATTCTGATAATTTCATTTAGCTTATTTTCTTATTTGGCCCCCCCAAAAAATATAGGTTATCTTTTGTATCTTCAAATAAATCAAAGAATATAAGACTTGTTCGATCTATGTTGTTAATTTCTTTAACTAGGTGTTTTCTCTCACGCAGTAATTCATTGATTTCTCTATCAACCTCTTTTAGTCGAATCGATTTCTTATAACGCAGTCTATGATGTTCATTGGCTTGATGAACTTGTTTCTCAATTATTTCTTTCAATTTCTTCTCACAGGCAATAAAGTACCTTCGAGCTATCTGTCCTTTTTTGTTTGCCTCTAACATCGATAGTTCTTTTGCACAACCAAGCGTTAGAATGTATTCAACTCTGTTGTGGCCGCCCCTTCCTTCGCCTGATAAATTTGTCAAGCAAACGAAATCTACATTTTCAATAAAGCCATATTTAATAATACGTCCTTTCATCCAATTAGTGAACTCCTGTTTACTTTCTAAAAATTCATGCAACTCTCTTGCAGAAACTACTTTTTCGCCTTTCTCATTTTCTCTAATTCTAATCAATACTACCATGACTCATAAAATTAAAACAACCCTATCTTTTCTTCACCCCGTATTTTGCAAGCCGGGCAAAGACTCAGATAGAGCTGTAATTATTTCTTGTAAGGTGGCTTCCAAACGACCTCTATTCTAAAATATAAGTTGAAGCAAGTTTTCCCGAGAAATACTTACTAAAGCGTAGAACTTAATTATATTTTAGAAATATTACTATATTTGTTAAAAATTAATTCCTATCTAATAATGAATAAACTATTACTTATTTTACTTTGTTTTCCTTCACTTATTGCTTGCGGCGATAGAGGCAATGATCCCCTACCCGTGTCGATTACGTACAAGTTCAACACCAATGCAGCACCAACAGGGGCAAACAACCTGATAGGTGTTCAGATCTATAAAGGAGTAAAGGCAGGTAGCTTAGTGCAATATAGCCCTTCTGCATACGGACTTTTCGATGATTTCAGTAAGATAAAACTTGAACTACCTAAAGATGCCGAATATAAGATTGTATCGTCTGTAGTAGTTGATGGTAAAACGAAGGTTGGTAAGGACGGGAACGGATATCTCAAGCCTTTTGCACTTGGAGGTACAGCAGGCGTTCAGTTGACAAATACATTCACTGTATTAGCTGTGACTGTTTTCTTCCCTTGTATTGTATAGCCTTTAATAAGCTTCACTAACGAACGGTTGCACTCTATAAGCAGGTCTTGAGTTAATTTATCTTGAGCCTTTTTTATAGCATCTGCAAAATCTGCATTTTTAGACATCCAATCGTAGTAAGTCCGTTCGGATATATTGACTGCCTGGCATATCTCAGCAATGGTATAACTGTCCTTGCTTATGAGGTCACAGATACGATTAACTATCTTTTAATTATACTTTGCCATAGAGTAATTGCTTTACCCTAAAATATAAAGAGGAGCTACTTTTTTTAAGTAACTCCTCTTACAATATTTATAATCTAATGACTATAGATAAAATCTTTCTATAAATACACCTCCAATTGAAAAACACACTAAAGATGCAATAAAAAACTCTATTACAGAAAAATGTACTCCTTGTTCTAAGACAGCGTCTTTTGGATTTTCGGGATTATAATATACATCAATCGTATCTCCTATCTTATATTTATCAACAAGTTTTTTAGTACTCCCCAAGAAGGAACTCAAAAGATGGTCACCATAATATTTTCTTTTTGAATTATAAACTTTATCAGCAACCGTATATGAATATTCAACCTGAACTCTATATGAAGTTGAATTGCTGTCTTTAAATTTATCCAGATAAGCATTAGATATGTGTCCTTTTGTTTTACACCATTTTATACTATCCTTTGATTTCTTATAAAAATAGATGGACAATAGAAGTAATACAATACCAGAAAAAATAAAGAATAAACATCCTAATAAAGTTTCCATATTCTGTTGTTTAACATTTAAACTGCAATTACCCCTCCATTTTTGCCATTGATTCGGCCATGTCGATGCAATTTTCTAATTCATTGACTACGGCTTTTAACTCAATGTATTTTCGTTTATCCTGAGCTGTGGCAATATCATTGCCGTCATTTATTTTTCGTTCAATATCCACTAGCTGCTCTTTTTTTCGTGCTAATCTCTTTTCGAGTACTTCTTTATATATCATAAATGCAGATATTTTCATGACGGATCGTTTTATTTTCCGCCAAAGTTATTATTATTTTTTCTTATATGATTCGTTTAGGATAACGGGAACTGCATTTTTCCACGTAATACGATGGTGTAACCTCCTGTGTGTTTCTCCCATTGGCACAATCTTACAGCAAGACGGTGAATACATAACAGTATAGAAGCTTTTTAAATAAGTTCCTGAATCAAGATAAAGCTAAGTCATTCCTCCGGAGTTTGATTGAGTTGTTAGCTGGTTTATAGCTATGTTAGAGAATGTGAGAAATACATTGCCCCTACTTTGAACATTTGTATAAGTATTCACATCCTCATTGATTCTTCGCACAAATTGAAAGGGCCTATCAGTTGAACAAAGGAAAGTATTCATACACTTACGGAATATCTTTTTACCTTTTCCATAGGAACCATTCTCTCCTCCTAAGAAATCGCCACTCTGGGCCATTGCAATACTCTTAACGCTGATAGACTTATAATAATCGATCATAGCATCATAGATCACATCAAGATTCTTTATAGGGCGATGAAGATATTCCCCATCGGATGTAAATCGATAAGAGAATGCCGTATAATCATCATCATATTGCATAAAGTATTTTATTCCTAGTTTATTTGCGATATCGAAGCTTGCATTCCTGGCATATACAATTGCACGCCTATCTTCGAAATTATCTCCTTCATCAAAAGTGTCAGATACAGCTTTTTTATCAAATACAATCACCTTATCGCCATACGCCTGCTTGTAAGCTTCTGCTTGAATATCTTCATTGTCAATAATAATATAAATATCACCAGTGTAACCATGTTTCAACAAAGAGTGATACGTATGAACTTTAAGCGGGCGTCCATGAGTTAATATAAATACAGCAAAATCTTTATTCTTCATGGTCTACGTCGTATTGTTCGTCAATAGCTTGAGATAACTTCACAAATCCTTTTGTTATGGCAGAATCGAAATCAATTATAACCAGCGCTGAATCTTCCATTAACTCTTGAACGTTTTTTTCCGAATGAGCATAATAGTCAGCAATCTTTTCATAGTTAAAGACGATGTGCCTTGATGCTGCACATATTAAGAACTGCTTATCTTTAGGACTGATATTTGATATCTCGATTTTTGAGATAAGCTCATTGTATTTCTCCATGTCGAAAAGATCAGATATAGCCGGCTTCTCATTCTTAGGAAGATACTCCGGTGTTATGATCTTATTCGTGTATACATCATCGGATGTTGCTTTATTCTCTGTCGATTCACTGCCTATATCCAAAGTCGAAACATCAATACTGAACTCCCAGAGATCAAGCTCATCAGGTGTAAAATCTTCCATTACTGCTTCTATGTCAAAGACCGATGTGTCACTCGTATAATTATCGGCAAGAGCCAACGCTTTGCGTCTTGCATCCTCTGTCTTGAGGTCTGTTCTTTTGATTGCTATTAGTTCAGTTACCGTCTGATTCAATAATACGAACTTTCAAACCTAATTCTTGTGCCTGTTCATACACTCCGTTACCGGCAATGATGCAATCTTCTTTCTCAACAAGTATCGAACGCCCGGCTCCACAATCGACAAGACTCTTTTGTATTAGTCTTTTGTTCTTCTCTCCGTGTATACGGTAGTTCTTAGGATCAAACTTTAATTCCGACATGCCTTTTATCGGTAAAATATAAAAGACGAAAAGAGATCACAGTTTTACATCCAATTCTTTTCCTGTTAATGCGAAATATAGATTTTGGAGTTGGTGAACAGAATTAATACTTAGTATATTACCATTTCTGTTTTGTCCCTGTATCATTCTTATTTGAGTAGCAGAGGGGCTTTCATTGAGATAAACATATAATGTTAAATTAGAGGACAAAGGATAAGCTTCCACTTTCATAACAAAAGTAGAGTAAACGCTTTTACTTCTTTCAAACCCACACTTCAAAAGGATTTCATCAGTAAGTGGAATAGGATTAATTAGTTCTAAGGGATTACCCCATACCTCATTTTTGCCGCCTAAGGTATCAATTATATAAACTTCTTCCCCCTCTTGTTCTTCTTCGTATATTGATTTAACTATAAATAATTCAGAAGAATAATCGTCATGGGTCACTATATTTCCTACTCTTAATTCATTTGGTTGTAGCATGATAGATATTTTTTTTCTGTAAATATATCAAAACAATTCTCTACCTCCTAACTTGTTTTTGATTAATTCGAGTACTCCGTTGTAAATATCATACATGTCTTTTTTGTCCTCTTGTCCTTCCCATTCCGAGAAGCTGTTACCCTCGAAAAACTTCCATGAAAACACTCGCTTTGCTCTCTTCGATAGTTGCAGACTATTGAATATACTTCTTACTTGTTGCATTTTTAGTAGTATATCTCCTGATCTGTCCTGTTCCGCATCTTCCTCATCGATCAGATCTAACCTTTGAAAGTCAACATTGCATCTACCGATAATGATCGATATTTATGCTTATATGGTGATGTCGGGGACTGAATGTTTAATTTTATCATCTGCAAAACAAAGAAATCGAGTTCCCGGTATTGTCCCTTCTTGCTTTCGTACAGTTGCAGGACATAAGGCTCATTGGTCCCGCATTTCTCTATAAGCATCGCCAGAACTTCATTCAATACATCGACAGCCTCTTCATTCATCCCATGATGTGAGCAATGGTATACTGCATAATCGAGCCAACGATCATATCTTTGTGAAATGTGTATACAAAAATCACGACATCAGCAGCCTCAGCTATTTGTCCGCTATCCCGAAGTCGGTTTAACGATGGAGCCGGGTTTTGGCTATCCCTGTTCAGCTGTGATAAGGCAATAATCCATATATCCAGTTCTTTGGCCAAATTCTTCAATCGTCTTGCCACATCAGCCATTTGCTGTTCTTTATTACTACCTTTCATGTTCACACTAAGGATCTGCAAATAGTCGATTACAACACCGTCAATTTGGTATTTTGAAACCATTGCCCGAATAGAATTTATTATCGTATCAATGTTTGAGGTACTTCTATCGTCGAATAAAATGGATGAATTGTATAATCCGTTTATTGATTTATCGAGCCGCTCAAACTGCCAATCATCCAAAGGGCTATAGAGAATTTGACTTGATGAGATACCGCTTTCCATGGACATTAACCGTGCAGCCAATTGCTCTTTTTTCATTTCCAGAGAATAAACTGACACTTTTGTCCCATGCTTTACGGTATTATTCAATATGGATAAAGCCAAAGATGTTTTCCCTTGTGATGTTTCTGCAGCAATAATAATCAAATCCGATTTTTGTAGACCTCCGGTCTTTTTGTCTATCTTTTGAAAACCGGTTGGCGATCCGGTCAAAACAGTCTTTGATGATTTATTATCTTCAACTATTTTGTAAACAGACTTAACTGCATCTTTTATCGATGAAATATTATTTTCTGAAAATGAATAGATATTCTCTAAAAACTGACCCGCATAAGAAGAAATGTCTAAAATATCATCACGCTCTGATTGTCCTTTTGATTGAAGATAAATTCCAAGGTCTATGAACTTTCTTCTGGTTGAAAGGTCATTTAACCGACAAGTATGTGAGTAAAGATTTGTCATGGAGGAATAATCACAGACTTTCATTAATTCTACAACTTTTAAGATAGTTTGATCAGATCTTTCGATAGTTCGAGTTTAACCAAACTACTGGCTTGATTAGCAAATACAGATACCCGCTTGATGGCTCCGTTAAGGTCTGCTTTACCAATAGATAATATTTTATCATTATTCTGCGGGAGAACAGAACGATAATTAGGATAGTTACCTTCTTGTAAGGTCGCAATTATACTCTCCGATCCATATTCTAGTCGGACTGAATTATTATTGACGAATATGTTTATTAATTCATCGGTTGGCTTGATTAAGCCTTTTAAAATGGTTGCGATTTTAAGAGGAAGGGCAAAGCTTATTTGCTCTGTCATTGATTCGTCCCGAAGTTCTAACAAAGCAAGCTTATGACCGTCGGAAGCTACAAAGCTGATTTGTCCTTCTACAATATCTAGATAGACAGAGGTCATTATGGGGAGAAGATCATCGGTAGATGCACAGAAGATCGTTTTTTCAATGCCATTTAGTAAGACCTTAGAAGGTATTGAAATTCTTGTTGCATTGGCAACATCTTTTTCTTTGGGAAATTCTTGTGGTGATAGCCCGGCTAGTTCAAACTTACCGCCTTTGTACTTGACAGTGACAGCTAACTTTTCATCAATGGAAATCGTGATAGGCTGTTCCGGTAATGTCTTTAGGGCCTCAATCAGTAATTTTGGCTCAATACAAATGGAAATAGTGTTTTCGGTTAAAATGCCATCGATGAAAGTGTTTATCCGACCTTCGGTATCGGCTGCCGAGATCTTAACCGAACCATCTTGAATTTCCAAGTGAACATTGTCCATGATAGGAAGCGTGTTCTTCGAGGAAATGATTTTACTTACCGACTGTAGCCGGCTTAATAATTCTGATTTTGAAATTGTAATTGTTATCATAGTGCCTTTTGATTTTGAAGGCTACCAGACAAAGTGTTGTAGAGGTTTTTAAAAGAAAGTATGAGGTAGGTATATAAACACAAAAAATCCAAATCTCATACTTTCGTATAAAATGGCTCAAGTCTAAAAGTCG
>NZ_DLIY01000027.1:12813-54161 GCF_002483985.1 Dysgonomonas sp. UBA7630 | reverse complement strand
GGTTCGTTCATCTGACCGAAAACAAGGGAAATCTGTGACTTCTGAAGCTCGTCGTAGTCAACCTTCGACAAATCCCAGTTGCCTTCTTCCATGCTTTTCTTGAACTCTTCTCCATAACGGATAACATTTGACTCTATCATTTCCCTTAGCAAGTCGTTACCTTCACGGGTACGCTCTCCTACTCCGGCAAATACAGAATATCCATTATGTTTTTTTGCAATATTGTTGATAAGTTCCATAATCAATACAGTCTTACCCACACCGGCTCCGCCAAACAGACCCACCTTACCTCCTTTTGCGTATGGAGCTAATAAATCCACTACTTTGATTCCGGTGAATAACACCTCGCGCGTTGTTTGCAGTTCTTCAAACTTAGGCGGTTCTCTATGGATAGGCGCACCATCTTGATTGCTCAAAGGCTTCATTCCATCGATAGAGTTACCGACAACGTTCATCAGACGTCCTTTTACATGGTCACCGATAGGCATTCGAATAGGCGATCCCAGAGGAATCGCTTCAAGCCCACGGCTTAATCCGTCTGTACTGTCCATAGCTACGGCACGCACTGTGTCTTCGCCTATGTGTTGCTTTACTTCGAGAATCAAAGAGCGACCATCAGGTCTTTTAACTTCAAGGGCATCATTGATCTGCGGCAGGTTTAGGGATGGATTGGCTGTATCAAAAAATACATCCACCACCGGCCCGATAACCTGGGATATGTGCCCGACTAATTGTGACATAAGCTTTTGTATTTATTATTGTTTATTTCTAATTTCTTTTGCTTCAACAAATAAAGCCTTATTAACTAAATAAGGTAAGAAGAACTATAATGATATAATCCTATAAATATTTCAAAAACCTCCTTATCTACAGGGATTTTGTGTGAATTAATAAAAGCTTGAGGTATCTATGCGAAATCAATATGGTACCAGACCCCTCTATCAATTGCCGAAGACAAATATAAGCAATATTAATATTTAATAGTATTTTTGTTGGCAGATTTTATAAGTAAACTTATTTTTTTTAAACCTAATTTAACCATAAATAATAAAGTCTTGAACAAATGCCAGCGATAGATACAGGGCATTGAGACAATAGAGCCAAGGGGCTATGATATTCAGTATGGTTTTAGAACAAAGAAAGAGTTTATAGATATTCTTAACAGGAATATTGACATTTATAAAGAAGAATATGATCGTTTTCAAGAAAAGAAATATCCTAATGATTATTTTTAGAATATCTTTGAACTTTGAAATAGACAAATTACAGGTTGTACAAAATAATTATCAATAAATAAAAATAGAGACATGGGAAAAGTATTAATTATCGGAGCCGGAGGAGTCGGAACCGTAGTTGCACATAAGGTCGCACAAAACATGGATGTGTTTACCGAAATAATGCTTGCCAGCCGTACAAAATCGAAATGTGATGCTATTGCTGCGGCCATAGGCGGCAACAAGATACAAACAGCACAGGTAGATGCTGACAACGTGGAAGATCTGAAAAGACTATTCAATTCCTTTAAGCCTGAACTTGTGATCAATGTGGCATTACCTTATCAGGATCTTACTATTATGGACGCATGTCTGGCATGTGGGGTAAACTACCTTGATACTGCTAATTATGAGCCGAAGGAGGAAGCTAAATTCGAATATAAATGGCAATGGGCATATCAGGATAAATTTAAAGAAGCCGGACTTACTGCAATATTAGGTTGTGGTTTTGATCCCGGTGTAACAAGTGTATTTACTGCTTATGCAGCTAAACATCATTTCGATGAGATACATTATCTTGACATTGTAGACTGTAATGCCGGAGATCATGGAAAAGCTTTTGCGACAAACTTCAATCCGGAAATCAATATTCGCGAAGTAACCCAAAAAGGCAAATACTGGGAAAACGGAGAATGGGTAGAAACCGAACCACACGAAATACACAAGCCGTTGAATTATCCTGAAATTGGGCCAAAAGAATCGTATGTTATCTATCATGAGGAACTGGAATCTCTGGTAAAGAATTACCCGACCCTCAAAAGAGCTCGCTTTTGGATGACATTCGGACAAGAGTATCTTACTCACCTTCGTGTAATTCAAAATATCGGTATGTCACGTATCGACCCTATTATTTACAATGGTGTTGAGATTGTCCCAATCCAATTCCTGAAAGCCGTGTTGCCTGATCCGGGCGAACTTGGAGAAAATTATAAAGGTCAAACTTCTATCGGATGCCGCATAAAAGGAATCAAAGATGGAAAAGAACGCACCTACTATGTGTACAACAACTGTTCGCACGAAGATGCTTACAAAGAAACAGGCACACAAGGAGTAAGCTATACAACAGGAGTTCCGGCTACCATAGGCGGTATCATGTTTATGAAAGGCCTGTGGCGCAAACCGGGTGTATTCAATGTTGAAGAATTTAATCCCGATCCGTTTATGGAGCAACTAAACAAACAGGGTTTGCCTTGGCACGAATTGTTTGATATAGATTTGGAAATGTAATAACAACGATATTAAACTTACAGCCCTACAAAGATTAATTTCTCGGTAGGGCTGTTTTATTTTACACCAAAAGGTTGACTTATATTAAGAATCTGTTATTTAAAAGCAAAAAGCTTTTCAGCATTTTCTGTTGTTATTTGTCCAACCTCTTCGGCTGGCAAGCCATATATTTCGGCTAGCTTATTTACGACATTCAATGTATAAGAAGACTCATTCCTTTTTCCTCTGTAAGGAACGGGAGCCAAATAAGGTGAATCTGTTTCGATGATTATAGAAGACAAATCCGTTTCTTTAAGAACTGTTGGCAATGTAGAATTCTTAAACGTGACAACACCGTTGATACCCAACATAAAATTCTTCAACGAAAGAATCCCGTCAAGCTCTTCTAGCGTTCCTCCAAAACTATGAAATACTCCTCTTAGGTGCTGTTCGCCTACATTCTTAATGCAGGATATACATTCGGCTATTGCATCCCTTGAATGTATTGCTACAGGCAAATCATATTCGATACTCCAACGCAGTTGTTCTTCAAAAACTAGCCTCTGCTGCTCCTCAAAAGTTTTATCCCAATAAAGATCAATCCCTATTTCTCCAATTGCAATATATGTGCGTTTAGAAAGCTCTTTTCGGATAATATCTAATTCCTCTTTCCAGTTTTCACCTACACTGGTAGGATGCAACCCCATCATTGGTATACAGTAGCCTGTATATCGATCAGATATATTGTGCAAGCGATTTATAGAAGAAGCATCGATGTTAGGTAGCAGTATTTTCTCTACTCCTGCTTGTTTTGCCCGTTTAATAACATCGTCTATATCGTTGTCAAATTCTTCAGAATAAATATGTGAGTGCGTATCAATAATTCTCATTTCGATCTGTCTGGTTCTCAAATTTTTCTTTTTCTTCTTTTCTCAAATAATATACAACTCCGTACTCCTTACACCTCTCCAAGCGTTCTTTTGGCCGCAAACCGGCAAAGGCTTTCTCTATCTGGTTCCACACCAAAGTCAAAGTAGCGTCTATATCTTCGCGTTGCTGACTTAAACTTTCCAGCTGGCGGGAAGTCGTATTTTGATATGTTTTTTGTGCAAAATATGCATCTTTAAACAGCGAAAATGCGACGTTCACCCGGGCAATTGTAGGATTGTAGATCGGCGTTCCTCCTTGTGAGATACGTGTCTGCTCTCCTTTTATTATATTTTCACCCCAAAAGAGTAACGAATCGTTGCTGGTAAGATCGGGCACAGTAAAATCGCTCGGATCAATCCCGTATAGTTGTTTCACTTCTTTTTTTATCTCATTGCGGATAACACTGAAGTTGAAAACTTGTATAAAATGTGATATATACAATCTTGCGTTTTTTACTAATCGCTGAAATTTACGATTAGCGGTAGCCTGTACTTCGAGGCTATCTCGATATCTCACCTGAGCTGTTTCAAAGTTGCGTAGTAAATGTTGTAGTTTATAAATATCCAGAGTAATTACATTCTGACTAAAAAATGTATTGCTCTTTTCTATTGCCGTTTTCAAAGCCCTTATCCGAGCATTATCAGTATTGGGTAAGCGTCTGTAAGGCATAGTTATAATGTTTCGTGTTATGAAATTCTTGTCATGAGGCTTTCTGCTAATTTATAAAGCTCTTTTTTCCGTGAGGCATCTATACTTACTTTGTCCAGACATGTCACCGCCTGCTTATAGTAATCATTTATTAGATCTTCTGACTTCTGTTTCAAATTCAGTTTATTATATATGGCTGTCACAGCTTTTATTTTCTCCGCTGCATCATAATTCTCTTTATTAACCCAGCTAATCAGATCATCTTTCACTTCTTCGCTCAATAGAGCATTGATAAACAAGAAGGTTTTCTTATTGCAAAGAATATCTCCTCCTATTTTCTTTCCAAAGTTGGAGCTATCTCCGTAAACATCAAGCAGGTCGTCCATAAGCTGAAACCCGAGTCCTACATGAATGCCATAATTATATAGATTTTCAGCATCCTCAGCCGAGGCTCCGGCAACGATAGCACCTTCCTTTAGCGAGCAAGCCAAGAGCACGGCAGTCTTCAAACGTATCATCTCCAAATATTCAGCGATAGTTACATCCATACGTTGCTCAAACTCCATATCGTATTGCTGCCCGCAACATATTTCGGTTGCAGTAGTAGAAAACAAATCTAAAACAGGCTTTAAATATTGGGAATCTATCTTTGCTATCTCTTTATATGCCTCTATCAACATGGCATCGCCCGATAATACAGCAGTATTGTCATTCCATTTGATGTGCACCGTTGGATTTCCTCTGCGCATATCGGCTCTATCCATCAAATCATCGTGAAGCAATGTGAAATTATGAAATATCTCTATACCCAGAGCAATTGGGATCACACGCTCCACATCTTCTTTATACAGGTTGTAAGACATAAGGGATAATGCCGGACGAACACGTTTCCCTCCAAGTGACAGGATATAAGATATTGGCTCGAAAAGAGACTTAGGTGCAGAACTGTATTCTATCTTTTTTATCTCTGTATTTACTATACTCAATATCTCATCAAAAGTATATAAAGAAGCCATGATTTCGTCTGGATTTTAGAGGTTGGACACCGTGATTTTTCGTGTGATAAATTTTGCTTATCTTGATCCCAACAAAGATAACTTTTTAGCTAGAAAAATCAAAATATTATAAAAACTGAATCTATCTAATCAAAAAAGTCCTATTTTTATGGTTCGGTAATAAAAAATGTATTATTAAATGAAAAACAATTATTTACTTATTTTTGCATGTCTCTCTATCATGCAGGCTTGTACGCCCAAGCAAGCCAACCCTGAACAAAAAGTCACCGCAGGAAACCCAATCGTCGAAGGATGGTATGCCGACCCTGAAGGCATAATCTTTGACGACAAATATTGGGTATACCCGACTTATTCTGCACCATATGACGAGCAAGTCTTTATGGATGCCTTTTCATCGCCAGACCTCGTAAACTGGACTAAACACGAACGGATAATCGACACTGCATCTGTCAAATGGGTTAAACGAGCCATGTGGGCTCCGGCAATTCTCAAAAAAGACAACAAGTATTTTCTTTTCTTTGGAGGAAATGATATACAAAGTGATAACGAGTACGGCGGTATTGGTGTAGCCGTTGCCGACAAACCGGAAGGGCCATTCAAAGACTACCTTGGCAAACCTCTGATCGACAAGTTCTATAATGGAGCTCAACCTATCGATCAGTTTGTGTTTAAGGATAAAGATGGTAGCTACTATATCTATTATGGTGGCTGGAAACATTGTAATGTAGCCAAATTGAATGATGACTTCACAGGCCTAGTTCCATTCGAAGATGGAACAATCTATAAAGAAGTAACACCTGAAAACTATGTTGAAGGCCCATTTATGTTTATACATAACAATAAATACTACTTTATGTGGTCGGAAGGCGGATGGACAGGCCCTGACTATAGCGTAGCTTACGCCATCGCAGACAGTCCGTTCGGCCCATTCAAACGTATAGGTAAGATTCTGCAGCAAGATCCAAAAGTAGCTACAGGAGCAGGACACCACTCTGTGATACATGAACCGAAATCGGACAAATGGTATATCGTATATCATCGTCGCCCTCTTACGGAGACAGACGGAAACCACAGAGTTACCTGTATCGATGAAATGCAGTTTGACGAGAACGGATACATAAAACCTGTGGTTATCACCAACGAAGGAGTAAAAGCAAATCCTCTTAAATAATAATTAAATCTAAGTTATGAAGAAAACGTGTTTAGCTGTATTAACAGTATTACTGTTGGCTGTTAGTTGTACAGAAAAAGCTCCCGTAAGCAAATTGACTGAGTCGGGACTCGACAAAGAGAATTTTGAAACAGAAGTAAATGGTAAAAAAGTAGGCCTGTTTGTCTTAAAAAACACAAATGGAATGGAAGTATGCGTTACCAATTACGGTGGACGCATTGTTTCTGTACTTGTACCGGATAAAGATGGCAATAAGAAAGATGTCGTAATCGGGTTCGACTCTATACAAGATTATATTAATGTACCCGGAAATAATTACGGAGCAGCAATAGGTCGCTACGGAAACAGAATCGGAAACGGAACTTTCGAACTTGACGGTGTAAAATATGACTTGCCTAAAAACAACTTTGGTCACACGCTACACGGCGGCGACAAAGGTTTTCATACTGTAGTATTCGATGCCAATCAAATAGATGATAAAACAATCGAACTGACTTATCTTTCGAAAGATGGTGAGGAAGGTTTTCCGGGAAACTTAAAAACCAAAATCACTTATACATTGAAAGATGACAACGCTATTGACATCAANNCAGATAAACCAACAGTGGTAAATCTGACAAACCATACATACTTCAATATGGATGGAGATCCGGACTCAAAAAATACGGATTGGTTACTCATGCTGAATGCTGACAAATACACTCCGGTAGACTCTACATTTATGACTACAGGCGAAATACTTCCTGTAGAAGGAACAGATATGGATTTCCGCACACCAACTGCTATTGGTGCAAGAATAGACAATTATGACTTTGTTCAGTTGAAAAACGGAAAAGGGTATGACCACAACTGGGTATTAAATACAGGTGGAGACATCAATAAAGTAGCAGCTACACTAGAATCGCCTAAAACAGGAATAGTATTGGAAACATATACTACCGAACCGGGACTGCAATTCTATGCGGGCAACTTTATGGATGGTAAAGACAAAGGTAAAAAAGGCAAAGCAAATCAATACCGTGCTGCTGTTTGTCTAGAAACTCAAAAATATCCTGATACACCGAACAAAAAAGACTGGCCTTCGGCAACTCTACGTCCCGGTGAAAAATATACAAGCGAAACAATCTATAAATTCTCTGTAAAGAAATAAGAGATTGAGCTTAAAGAACAAAAAAGAGAAAGATTTGATCTTTCTCTTTTTTTATATTAATCAGCTCATTGCTGTTGATATACAATTAATTTCTCATCAATATTTTGTAGGCGTATAGTCAATGAACTTTTCTAGCCTCTTTATATATACATGCAAGAAGTATAGAGGTATTAATCCGAACACAAAAAAATTTCTTCTCTTCTGTTTGTATAGCTCCGTTTAGTTTCATAGGGCAGGTTCTCTACTTCTTATTTTTCTTGACGCTTTTCTTTACTTCTTTCTTCTCCTCTTTGTCAAATTCTACAGGCTTTACTTTCCACATCAAATCTAATATTTTTGCCTGACGCCTCTGTATATAAGCAGATGGTTTTGCCGAATTAAATCGGATAGGATTAGGAAGCGTTGCCGCTATCAGCGCAGATTCTCCTGCTGTAAGAGCTTTTGCCGATTTCCTGAAATTCACCTGAGCGACAGCCTCAGCACCATATATATTTTTACCCATCTCGATAGAATTGAGATAGACCTCCATAATACGCTCTTTACCCCAGATATGTTCTATAAGGAATGTGTAATATACTTCCAGTCCTTTGCGAATATATGAATGACCCGACCAAAGGAAAACATTCTTTGCTGTTTGCTGACTGATTGTACTTGCACCCCTCTGTCGTTTTCCTTTTTCAGCCTCATTCAAAGCCTTTTCTATCTGATCGAAATCGAATCCTGAGTGGTCGAGGAATAAGTTATCTTCGGAAGCTACTACAGCAAGCGGCAGGTAACCTGAAATCTTATCTATCGAAACCCATTTGTGATGGCAAACGACAGCTTCTCCCGAGAACAATTGCCCCATATTGTTCCATACCATCAATGGAGTATAGTATACAGGAACAAATTTGAATAAAACGACTTGAAATATACTGAACAGAAAAAGAAATATTACAATTCTTTTAGCCCATTTCAACAGTTTCTTTACCATATACGAAATTTAGTATAAACGTCTCACTTTGAACTGCAAAGTAAGTAAAAATTCAATAATTAAGGAAGTAATTAAGAATATATTTTTTATGCAGTTCGGGCTTACAGTAACAAGTTAGACAGATAAATTTCGGCAGTTTAATTCCGAACGATATCAAAAACCTTTCAGGATAATACAGTTTCCAACTACAAATTAAAAAGCCTCTTAAATTACATGAATTTAAAAGGCTCTTCAAACGATTGGTTTACAAAATCAGTTATTATATAACTCCTTGCGCTATCATTGCCCGGGCTACTTTCATAAATCCGGCAACGTTGGCTCCTTTCACATAATTAATATATTCACCTTTGTCTTTTCCAAATTTGAGACATTGTCCATGTATATTTTTCATAATACCATGCAAACGTTGGTCAACTTCTTCGGCACCCCATTGTATATGCATTGCATTCTGACTCATTTCTAAACCAGATGTAGCAACGCCGCCTGCATTCACAGCCTTACCCGGAGCAAAGAGCGCATGCTGCTCGATGAAAAAGTCTACAGCTTCTGCCGTACAGCCCATATTAGACACTTCGGCTACACATGTTACCCCATTAGCTATCAAAGCCTGAGCATCCTGAAGATTCAGCTCATTTTGTATAGCGCAAGGTAAAGCAATGTCCACTTTTTCACCCCAAGGTTTTTTGCCTGCATGAAATACTGCATTCGGAAATTTCTCTGCATAAGGTGCTACAATGTCATTACCCGAGTCGCGCAATTCAAGCATATACTCTATCTTTTCACCACTCACTCCGTCTGCATCATAGATATAACCGTCAGGTCCGGAGATAGTCACCACTTTTGCTCCCAGCTCGGTAGCTTTGAGTGTTGCACCCCACGCTACATTTCCAAAGCCTGAAACAGCGACGGTCTTACCTTTAATGTCTATATTTTTTGCTTTAAGCATTTCATTCACAAAATAGAGAGCTCCAAATCCTGTTGCCTCAGGACGTACCAATGAACCTCCGTATTCCAATCCTTTCCCGGTAAAAGTACCGGTATTTTCACGAGCCAGTTTTTTGTACATACCATACATATAACCTATCTCGCGAGTACCCACACCTATATCTCCGGCAGGAACATCTGTATCAGGGCCAATATTGCGCCAAAGCTCGAGTATAAAAGCCTGACAGAAACGCATAATTTCGGCATTTGACTTTCCTCTCGGACTAAAGTCTGATCCTCCTTTACCACCACCCATCGGCAAAGTAGTGAGCGCATTCTTAAACGTCTGCTCAAACCCTAAGAATTTGAGTGAAGAAAGATTTACCGAAGCGTGAAATCTTAGACCTCCTTTATAAGGGCCAATTGCATTATTGAATTGTACCCGATAGCCGATATTCACCTGAATATCGCCGCGGTCGTCTACCCAAGGCACCTTAAATGTGAATATGCGGTCTGGCTCTACCAGACGTTCTATAATCCGGTTCTTTTCAAATTCGGGGTGTTGGTTATAAACATCTTCGATGGATACAAGCACCTCTTTTACTGCTTGCAAGAATTCGGATTCTCCTGGATGTCTTGCCTCTAAAGATGATAAAATGTCATTAATATTCATAATATAAAGGATTATGTCGGTTATTTTACTATACAAAAATATAAATAAAGAAGTTATTTATATCAATTTATTTTTAAAAAATTCATCTATAATAGCATGATTTATAACATATAATAATTTAACATTATCAAATTTCCAGAGATATTGTTTTAATTCTTATTTTTGTTTTCCACAACACTGAAAATCATGACTAATATTTACGAAATAGCGAATAAATTAAGAGCAGAATCAAAACATTTACCAATTAACAGAATAGAACTGGAAGATGCTTTGAACACATTGATACACCGTGTACTATTCCCTATTTGCGATCAGGAAAAATCGAGAGAGAAAAAGCTGTATTACTTTTACTCCATTATGGTGGAGAATATTTCAGCTTTGCTGGATAGGGCTCAAGCAGAAGAAACAGTCGGAAAATTCATTTCTCATCTACCGGAACTACAAGACCAACTATATGACGAAGCGGAAGTATATTACAAAAACGATCCGGCTGCAAAATCGATAGAAGAGGTAATCTTAACTTACCCCGGTTTTTTTGCGCAGGTAGTTTACCGTATATCGCATGAGTTCTACAAGATGAAAACGCCAATTATCCCTCGCCTATTTTCTGAATATGCACACTCTAAAGTGGGAATAGACATCAACCCCGGAGCAGAGATAGGAAAAGCTTTTTATATAGACCATGGTACGGGGATCGTTATCGGCGAAACAACAATCATCGGCGATAATGTAAAAATATATCAAGGCGTTACTCTCGGAGCTTTATTTGTAACCAAAGGTTTAGCGAACGAAAAAAGGCACCCGACCATCGAGAACAATGTGGTTATATATGCAGGAGCAACAATCTTGGGAGGTAATACCGTTGTAGGACACGACTCTACCATCGGAGGTAACGCCTGGCTGACAAAGAGTGTGGTACCATACTCATTAGTACAACAAAATGCAGAAATCAGAATACACAATACCCTAAAAACAGGTGAACATATTCTGGATTTTAATATATAGTTCAAAGCAGCCAATATTAATACAATGAAAAAGCTTTTGGTTTTAGTTGCTTTTTTGGTTTTATACGCTTGTATGATTCATGCACAGCTCCCCATCCCTGAATTTAAATGTGGGGTAGGAACTCTTTCAGGAAAGATACTCGGAAATGTACCAAAAGAACAAAAAACTGAAACACTTAATATCCGAATAAATAGAATAGGCTTCGACAATATTGGCTCTGAAATACCAATTGAGGACAACGGTACATTTAGTTTTAATATACCTATATTTACAGTTAGCCTCTGCGTTATAGAATCTCCTATTTACAGTGGGCTTATATATCTGTTACCAAATGAAAATACAAAGCTTAATATTTCTTTTGATAATAATGGCGAAAAGCACGTCAGTATAGAAAACAGCCTAAGTCCTCCGTTTAATTATATGAACATGGGAGACAAGCTGCTGGAAATATGTATGGGTAAAGATTTTGGTGTAGATGTAAATGATTACAATATTACCCCTAACGAATATGCACTAATTAGTAAGAAAGCATTATCTAACATCCTAGAAAAGCTGGAAGAAAGAAGTGACTTATCTGAAAACTTGAAGCTTATTATGGGCTGTGAGTTAAAAGCTCTTTTTTCTAATTTTTATATTTTAAACTACTCTCAAACAATAAAGAATAAATATAAGTTACATGACGACGAGAGTAATTACACGCCAACCGAGCCTGATATTTCGTATTATTCTATATTGAAAGACTTAAAGTTGAACAACCCATATTATCTATACTCGCCTTCCTATCAAATATTAATACAAAACTTACTAAATATCAACAACATTGGAATACCTCCTATTGAGATGTACTCTCTTGACGTGTGGAAAGATAAAACAGACTCGATCGTAAAATATATTATTGATGATGATCATTCTTTTTTCGACAAGATGTTAATTCTAAATGCATATACAAAGCAATTGAATGAATTAAAACCTCTGAGTGAATCGCAAAAAAAAGATATAAAATCTTATTACAAAGAAGAAGCTTTCTCTGAGATGTTATTTACGGAGAATGAAAAAGTAATAAAACTCATTCAATCCGATAGCTCTTCGAAAGATTTTAAGATTAATGAAACACCCAAAGTTTCAAAAGAACTGTTGATAAGCAGAATATTACAAAAATATGAAGGCAAAGTTGTTTTCATTGACTTTTGGGCAACATGGTGTGGTCCATGTTTGAAAAACATGAAACAAATAGAACCTGTAAAAAAAGAACTAACAGGAAAAGATGTTGTATTTGTATATATAACAAATCATACTTCTGTACGGAAGGCTTGGGAAGAAAAAGTTTCACAAATAGGAGGTGAACATTATTATCTGGACGAAAAAACATGGGATTATCTCAAAAATGATTTACAATTAATAGGAGTTCCAACCTATCTAATTTATGATAAATCAGGAGCACTGAAACATAAGGGTAACTCGATGGAGCCGAACAAAATGAGAAAGTGGATAAATGAATTATTGTAATACATTTTGAAATCCAAAGAAATAGGATAATAGAATATTTTTCGTACTTTCGTATAAAATAACTTTGTAGCTGAAAAAAAGCCAATGGAAGAAGTTCGTAAAAGTCCCTCATCGCTAATCAGAAGCACTTTTGTAGAGGCAATAGATACCCTATCAAAAGATTACCAAGGCAGCTCACTCACCGATGTATTTATTACTGTAGATAAAGAAAGTGGTGAAGTTGCATTCTATGATGATGAAGAGAACAAAGTCGCTGAAATCGTTATTTTCGACTGGGTAGATAAAGTTGAAGAGTTGAGCGACGATAAGGTTATTTCTATTCTAAGAGAAGTTACAGAAGAGTTGGATAAAGAAGAAATGTTTTCATCTTTAGACCTATACAAACCTTTTTCTGTAAACTATGCCGACGACAATCTTGAGGTAATAGAAGAGTTGTTGCTTATAAACGAAGATTCGACAATCAAGTTAGACAACGACCTGATGGAAAAGTTTGATCGTGAATTCGACGACTTTCTTAATAAGTTATTGAATGAGTAGAAGTTTTTATACCTCTACTCCTATCATCAGTTTACCCTTTTCTACATAACTCATATCANNAGAAGCATTGCCAATATACTCATTCCGTGTGATATAATAAGGATATTACCATTTCCTTTTCGTATCTCCTTTTCGGCAATCTCTTTCAAACTGGCCTGAGTACGTTGTTCTACCTGAGAAAAATTTTCAGCCATCCCCAGCTTATCTATTTTTTTTATGGCATTCAACACATCTCTGTAATTGATTTTCTTCGCTAATATATCTTTATACATTGCATCTACAGATGTGTAATGCAGATAAAGAGCCGCACTATTCCACATCGTATGATTGAAATCGGCTTCGAAACCACCAAAACACGCCTCACGCAGTCCGGACATTTCATATACAGGTATATCTTTTTGCCCTTTGGCCTCCAGAATAACCTCTACAGTTTGTCTTGTCCTGCGAAGATCGCTACAATATGCGGTTCTAAATACCACATCATTGAGACCATGTCCCAAATAACGGGCTACATCAATCCCCTCATCAGTAAGAGGAGAATCACACCACCCCTGAACTCTATCAAGAGTATTCATCAACGTTTTGCCGTGACGGGCAACATATAATGTTATTTTTGAATTCATTTTTTCTTATTCCCAATTTATATAATCAGCAAAAGCCTTGTCAAACATATCCGGCTTTGCCACTTTACCATTAATCAAACAAACTACCTCTATAACAGCGTCGGCACACAAAGTGTTGTCGGGCACACGGACGATTTGTTGATGAAAAAGATACCGAAGACCTTTGCGCATGATCTTAATACTACACACAAATTCTTCCGATCCCCGTAAAGAATTCCGATAGCTAATATTTACATTACGCACCACAGGTAGTATATTCGCTTCGGTGAGATCACGCAAACGAAGTCCACACTTCTCCATCAACTCGTGACGTGTAGCTTCAAAATAATGTAAATAAATAGCATTATTAACCACACCTTGCGAATCGCATTCGTAGTCGCGAACTTTCATTTTGTTTTCAAACGTGAGTGCCATAAGCCTATCTGCTAATATTCCGTTTATTGTAAAATATATTTACCCAAAACCTCATCAAAAATTTGAGGCTTTCCTACTTTACCATTCACCATACAGGCAATCTCAAACCGAGCTGTAGAACAAACCTTGTTATCCCTTAAACGAACTATTTTCTGATTGAAAATAGTTCGTATTCCTTCTCTTTCGATAGAATCGACGGTACAAATAAAGTCGTTACTACCACGCAAAGAATGCTTGTAACGGATATATACACTCACTACTACCGCATCTACACCTTGCTGATGCAATTCATAAAAATTAAGATTATGCTTTTCCAAAAATTCATGGCGCACAACTTCGTAGTAATGTTGGTAATTAGCATTATTGACAATACCTTGTGCATCGCATTCATAGTCGCGCACCTTCATTGCCTGTTCGAATAGAGTTTTTTTCTCTTCCATTTTTATATTTTAGTTCTACGAAACTTCAAAAAAGGAATAAAGGCAACAGCTATTTATAATATTTTAGCTGTTACCTTTCTATCCTTTACTTATGAATATCATTCGATATCCAAATGCAGATAATTTTATTTTTTAGTGATTACATTTTTCACCCACTCTCTTGCATTTACAAATGCTTCTATCCAAGGAGTAAAATCATCTCTACGATGTTCGAATGGCAGATATGCACATTGCCAAGGGAACAAAGAGCGTTCAAGGTGAGGCATAATAGCCAAGTGACGCCCATCCTTAGAAACAACACCTGCAATATCATAATCAGAACCATTAGGGTTGCCCGGATATTCGCTGTAAATATATTTAGCTATAACATTGTATTCCGATTCAGCCTTTGGCATCGAGAAACGTCCTTCACCATGTGCTACCCATATACCAAGCTTACTGCCCGATAGAGAACCAAACATAACAGATTCGTTCTTAGGAATCTCCACACTAACATACGTAGATTCAAACTTATGAGAAGCATTATGTTCCATCTTAGGTTTCACATCATGGTCTGGATATACCAGCCCAAGCTCCATCATCAGCTGACAGCCGTTGCACACACCAAGACTCAATGTATCTTCACGTTGGTAATACTTGCGAAGAGTATCTTTCGCTTTTTCGTTGTACATGAAGCTTCCTGCCCAACCTTTAGCCGAACCAAGTACATCCGAATTAGAAAAGCCTCCGCAGAATACAATCAGATTGATATCCTCAAGCGTTTCTCTACCAGAAGCTAAGTCTGTCATATGTACGTCTTTCACATCAAACCCTGCAAGATACAAGGAATATGCCATCTCACGTTCTCCATTAGTTCCTTTCTCTCTGATAATGGCCGCTTTTAGTCCGGTAGGATTTACTCTGTCCGGATCGATACCAAACTGAGCAAATTTGCCTGTAAAAGATGGATTATAGTTAAACTGTAATGGCTGATTTTTATAGTTCTGGAAACGCTCTGCGGCTAGTTTCTCTCCGCTTTGCTTTTTATCGAGCAAGTATGAAGATTCGAACCATACGTCACGCAGCTCGTCTATATCAAATTCTTGAACAAATGTATCTTTCTGAATTACCAGTTTTCTCTCCTCGATTGGTCTGGCAATAATCGCAAAACCAATACCATAATCATCAAGGATTTTTTCTACCAGATGATGATGTTTTACCTGAATAAGAATACCCGGATTTTCGGAGAACAATACTTTTATTATATCTGCATGATGCAACTTATCTAAGCGAGATTCAAGACCTCCCTGAGGATTTGCAAAACACATTTCAAGCATTGCGGTAACAAGACCTCCAGCTGAAATATCATGTCCAGCAAGTATCAGTCCTCTGTCTATTAACTCCTGAACAGCATTAAATGCATTTTTGAAATATTCAGTATCCTGAACGGTTGGCACTTCCTCTCCCAGCTTATTCATAGTCTGAGCAAAAGCCGAACCTCCAAGTTTGAAGGTATCGAAAGAGAAATCTATATAATAGAGGTACGTTCCTTTTATGTATGCCAATACAGGAGAAACGATCTTGCGTATATTCTTTACTTCACCTGCTGCCGAGATGATCACAGTGCCCGGTGAATATACTTTTTCGTCTCCGTATTTCTGAGTCATCGAAAGAGAGTCCTTACCTGTCGGAATATTTACCCCCAGTTCGCAAGCAAACTCAGAGCATGCTTCTACAGCTTTGTATAAGCGGGCATCTTCTCCCGGATTTTTACAAGGCCACATCCAGTTAGCACTCAAAGAAATACCCTTCAACCCATCTTCGATAGGTGCAAAAATTATATTTGTAAGCGATTCGGCAATAGCAAGCACCGAACCTGCCGCCGGGTCTACCATCGCAGCCTGGGGCGCATGTCCTATAGATGTTGCTATCCCTGCTTTTCCTTTATAATCTAAAGCCACAGCTCCAAGGTCACTCAGTGGTAACTGAATTTCTCCTTGTGTCTGCTGACGGGCAACTTTACCTGTCACCGAACGGTCAACCTTGTTTGTCAACCAGTCTTTACAAGCAACAGCCTCTAGTTGTAGTACATTTTTTATATAGTCTTCCAGTTTTGAGAGATCATATTCCGGATTGGTATATTCTTCTTCAAGCGTATCGTCGCGCATTATTGTTTTAGGCGCTTTACCAAAAAAGTCTTCCAACTTCAGGTCTATCGGACGTTTTCCGTCAGCTTGTTCAAACACCAACTTCATATCGTTAGTAGTTTCACCTACGACGTACATCGGTGAACGCTCACGTTGAGCAATTCGTTCTATTTTATCTACAGCTTCTTCTGGAATAAGCAAGCCCATACGTTCCTGACTTTCATTTCCTACAATTTCTTTCGAAGACAAAGTAGGGTCTCCCACAGGCAGTTTAGATACATCTATCTTTCCTCCCGTAGCTTCTATCAGTTCCGATAAACAATTCAAATGCCCTCCTGCTCCATGATCGTGAATAGACACGATCGGATTGTCTTTCGATTCTGCTAAAGCACGAATAACATTAGCTGCACGCTTTTGCATTTCGGGATTTGCACGCTGTACGGCGTTCAGTTCTATTCCGCTTGAGTACTGACCTGTATCAACAGAAGAAACAGCTCCACCGCCCATACCGATACGATAATTATCACCACCCAGTATTACTACTTTTTCTCCGGGTTTAGGTTCGCCTTTGAGCGCATCGCGCTTGTTGGCGTATCCTACCCCTCCGGCTAGCATAATTACTTTATCGAAAGCAAATTTCTTTCTGTTTTCTTCATGCTCGAATGTAAGTAATGACCCACAAATCAGCGGTTGACCAAATTTATTTCCGAAATCAGAAGCACCGTTAGATGCTTTTATCAGTATCTCCTCCGGAGTCTGATATAGCCAAGGTCTTTCTTCAATAGCTTCCTCCCATGCTTTTCCTTTTTTGGTTCTTGGGTAAGAAGTCATATAAACGGCTGTTCCTGCAATAGGCAAGGAAGCTTTACCTCCACCCAGACGGTCACGAATTTCGCCTCCCGAACCTGTAGCCGCACCATTGAACGGCTCTACAGTTGTAGGGAAATTATGCGTCTCGGCTTTCAGAGAGATAACCGATTTGATCGGTGTTACCTCAAAATAACTTGGTTTGTCTCCTTCTGTAGGAGCAAACTGTTCTATTTGAGGCCCCATATTGAAGGCTACATTATCTTTATATGCCGAAACTAATTTGTTCGGATTTGTTTGAGATGTCTTTTTTATCAGTTTAAATAAAGAACTTTCTTTTTCTTCACCATCAATGATAAAAGTTCCATTAAATATTTTGTGGCGGCAATGCTCTGAATTCACTTGAGAGAATCCAAACACCTCGCTATCTGTCAACTTACGCCCCAATCGTTGGCTTACACTGTTCAGATATTCAACCTCATCTTCACTTAAGGCTAAACCTTCCTGCTGGTTATATGCTTCGATATCATCGATCTCTATAATAGGTTCCGGCGTCTTATCTATTGTAAAAATACGCTGATTAAGCCCATTGTATATACGTTGGAGCATAGAATCATGCTCTGCATCGGTACTTGCGACAGAAAAAAATTCTTCGATACGCACAATTCCCTCTATCCCCATATTCTGGGTAATTTCCACAGCATTTGTACTCCATGGGGTTATCATCTCGCGGCGAGGACCAACAAAAAAGCCTGAAACTTCATCAGAATCAAGCATAGTTGCACCACTGAATGCCCATGTCAGGCGTTGGATAAAATCATCGTTGAGGGTGGAGCTTGTTTGAACAGCAATAATGTTCCCGGAAGGGGTTTGAAAGAAAGAAACCATATTTTTATTTCAAGTTAATGATTGACTTATAATAGGCATACAAAGGTAATGAAAAGTGACAATATATAGAAAGAAAAAGGAAAAATAGCAAACGCCTTTTATTACAGCTTTATATTATATATTAAACCTTTGCTACAAAGCGAAGTCTTAATGTTTGAACCTTAAAAAAAAGACAAATGAAAAAACTATTACTTTACATCGTACTATGCACCATTGCCTTCAATCTATACTCTCAAGAATCATATACATCTTTTGGCATCAGAGGTGCTATTGGAATATCCCAATTAAGAGGAATGAAGCCTTATGAATCGGCAGGGATTATACCGGGAAGTTATTTTACTACAACAGGGGCATATCAATCGGGCGTATTACCAACATGGGATATAGGCTATAGCATCCAAAAAGGAAAAAACAACTTTGTACTACAGATAGATTATCTTGTAACCTATATCAATACCGGTCTAAAAAATGCTTATATAGGAGAGTCTAAAAAAATAAAAAGAATAACGGGATTCTATACGAACTTAGCGTTCAACTTCGGCGTAAAATGGTCTATTAAAGACGATTATCGCTTGGTATTTGGTTTAGGTCCATACGTCGGTATGGATATTATGGGATCAATAGCAGGGACTGATCGCTCGTACGGAAAAGATAAAAAACCTAGCTCAGGTGTATATGATGAGGAGCTGAAAACAGATGATGCCAATTATAAATACTTTGATTGGGGTGGCAGTATATTGCTCGGAATAGAACACAACAATTATCAGTTTGCTCTCAATTACCATCACGGTTTATATAATATTGTATATGACCAATATCCGTTGTACAACAGAACCCTAAAGCTAAGTGTCACATATTTCTTTTAACAGACAGAGCCAAATATAGATTTAAGATAAAAGATTAATACTATATTTGTATTTCAAAATTAAGCACTACAAATATTTAGTTATTTATAATATTTAATTCAGGCATGAAAATCGCTATTGTTGGTACAGGTTATGTAGGTCTCGTTACGGGAACTTGTTTTGCTGAAATGGGAACGGAAGTTTTTTGTATCGATATCGATCAAAACAAGATAGATAAACTGAAGAATGGTATCATTCCTATTTTCGAACCGGGACTTGACGAAATGGTGGAACGCAATCATAAAGCGGGACGCCTAAATTTCACGACCGACCTTAGCTCTATCCTCAACGAGGTTGATATTGTATTCTCCGCAGTGGGTACACCTCCGGATGAAGATGGAAGTGCAGATCTGAAATATGTGCTTGATGTGGCACGTACTATTGGACAAGAACTAAACAAATATATGGTTATTGTAACCAAAAGTACAGTACCTGTAGGTACAGCCAAGCTGATAAAGAAAACCATTCAGGACGAATTAGACAAAAGAGGTTTAACGGATCTGAAATTCGATGTGGCTTCAAATCCCGAATTCTTGAAAGAAGGTGCAGCCATTACAGATTTTATGCAACCCGACCGTGTTGTGGTTGGTGTTGAGTCTGACCAAGCCAAGCAATTGATGGAAAGACTATACAAACCTTTCACATTGAACAACTACCGCATTATATATACCGATATTCCTTCGGCCGAGATGATAAAATATGCAGCGAATGCTATGTTGGCTACCCGAATCAGTTTTATGAACGATATTGCTAATATGTGCGAAATTGTAGGAGCTGACATCAATATGGTACGAAAAGGAATCGGAGCAGATGTGCGCATCGGTTCTAAATTTTTATATGCTGGATGCGGATATGGTGGAAGCTGCTTTCCGAAAGATGTAAAAGCACTTATACATACAGCTCAAAATCTGGGCTATGAAATGAAAATCCTCGAAGCGGTTGAAGAAGTGAATGAGTTCCAGAAGAAAATTCTCTTCGAGAAACTAATGAAATACTATGATAACGATATAAAAGGAAAAACTATTGCCGTATGGGGACTGGCATTTAAACCAAAAACGGATGATATGCGTGAAGCGCCATCGCTGGTTATCATTGATAAAATTTTAGAAGCAGGAGGAAAAGTTAAGGCTTATGACCCTGTAGCAATGGAAGAGGCTAAACGAATTCTAGGCGACAGTATTACATACGCAAAAGATATCTACGATGCTACATTAGAAGCAGATGCAATATTGATGGTTACCGAATGGAACGAGTTCCGCTTGCCGACATGGGAAGTAATAAAGAAAACCATGAAGAAACCTGTCGTTTTTGATGGAAGAAATATATACAACAAACAAGAAATGAACGAAATAGGATTTGACTATTTCGGTATTGGTATAAAATAAAACAAATGATTACTGTAGAAGGAATAACTAAAAGTTTTGGCTCGCTTAAAGTTCTCAAAGGCATAGATCTTCATGTAGAAAAAGGGGAGATAATATCGATTGTAGGTGCTAGTGGAGCCGGAAAGACGACCCTTCTGCAAATCATAGGGACACTGGATAAGGCTGACAGTGGTACAGTACACATTAATGGACAAAAACTGAACTCACTAAGAGATAGCCAACTGTCTGATTTCAGAAACAAAAACATTGGATTTGTATTTCAGTTCCATCAGCTTTTACCCGAATTTACAGCGCTGGAAAATGTAATGATACCTGCACTGATAGGAAAGGTTAAGGATTCTCAGGCAAAGCAAAAGGCAAAAGAATTACTCGACATGCTGGGCTTAGCCGATAGACTTGGTCATAAACCAAACGAACTATCGGGAGGCGAAAAGCAACGTGTTGCTGTAGCACGTGCCTTAATTAATAATCCGGCAATCATCTTGGCTGATGAACCGTCGGGTAGCCTCGACACTGAAAATAAAGAAGAACTACATCAATTATTTTTTAAGCTTCGCGATACATTAGGACAAACATTCATTATAGTAACTCACGACGAAAATCTGGCTTCTATAACAGACAGAACCGTACACATGAAAGATGGTCAGATTTTTGACCCTTTAAAAGAATCTATCTAAGAGATGAACCTTTCCTCTGATAAACGTATTTATCAGATTGCCCTCACCCTCATTCCGGGAGTGGGTGATATTACTGCTCGTAATCTTTTACAGATAATGGGAGATGAGGAAGCTATATTCAGAACAAACAGAAAAACTCTGATCTCTAAAACAGAAATCTCTCATAAGCTGGTTGATGGCATACTTAATCCGAAGGTTCTTATAAAAGCAGAAAAAGAACTCTCCTTTATAGAGAAGAACAAGCTTAAGACTTACTTCATCAATCAGACGGACTACCCTAAACGACTAAAAGAGTGCGCAGACGCTCCTGTATTATTTTATTTTGAGGGAGATATCGATTTCAACACCGAGAAGGTAATAAGCATAGTAGGAACAAGAAACTCCACAAATTATGGCAATAGTTTTTGCGATACTTTTCTGGAAGAAATTGCACACCTGCTACCTAATACCCTAATTGTAAGCGGACTTGCTTACGGAATAGATATCAATGCACATAGAGCCGCTCTGAAACATAATTTACCGACAATCGGGATACTGGCTCATGGCTTAGATAGAATATACCCGCATGTACACAAGCAAATAGCTCGAGAAATGGTCGCTAAAGGAGGGTTGCTTTCTGAGTTCCCAAGCAATACAGAGCCCGACCGATACAATTTTGTAAAAAGAAACCGGATAGTAGCAGGCATTGCCGATGCTGTTATTGTTGTTGAGTCTGACGTAAAAGGGGGTTCGTTGATTACGGCGGAAATTGCGAATTCATATTGTAAAGATGTGTTTGCCGTTCCGGGAAAAATGACTGATAAATATTCTCAAGGATGTAACAAGCTTATCTCGTCACACAAAGCCGATTTGTTCCGATCAACAGAATATTTCCTGCAACAAATGGGGTGGGATAACGAATCGTCAAAAAGGAGGAAAGCCCCTATTCAACAAAGTCTTTTCACCATATTGACCGATGATGAGCAAGCCATCGTTAATAAATTATCAGAAAAAGAATCTATACATATCGATCAGTTAGCCAGAGAGCTTGGTGTTCCGGCATACTCACTGTTTTCTACATTACTGGAGATGGAGATGAAAGGAATGATAAGAACACTCCCGGGAAACTTATATACGATATCCTAACTAGAAATCTTTCAGATTCGCCATATTCCACAAATTAAGATAGGTGGCTTTAGTAATATTTACCACTTTCTCATAATTAATTTTATCGGCATGATCGGTCGGCTTATGATAGTCTTCATGCAAATCGGTATTGTAAAATATAACAGGTATCTTTCTCATCGAAAAAGGAATATGATCACTTCCTCCGGGAGAATCATCCATAGAGCGAAAATCGGGAACCAGATTCAAATTATATGCGGCAATATCGTTCTGCAACCATTCTTTAAATACAGGTTTCTCAGGGGAGAAAAAACATGCTACATAATTATAATCAGCCTCCGTCTTATTTCTACCAATCATATCACAATTGATATAGCCTCTTATTTTAGGAGCTGTGAGTAAAGGAAAAGTTATGTTCTTAAAGTAATCTTCAACAAAATAAGATGAACCCAACAAGCCCAATTCCTCTCCATCCCACAAAGCAAAAATGACAGTGCGCAATGGTTTTTCGCCGGAAGCCAAAAAGGCTTCTGCTATCTGCAGAATCGCCGATGTCCCCGAAGCATTATCATCAGCTCCATTGTATATACTGTCATTCGTTTTGTTTGCTTTTACACCTATATGATCGTAATGTGCACCAACTATCACAACCTCATCCTGATACTCTCCGGGGATATATCCCAATACGTTACGCATCTTTAGAGAAGGATAGCGATCACTTTCGAAAGGTTGATAATAAGCATCTCTCCAAGGCTTAACACCGACTTTTTGAAGTGTACTTTTTATATATTCTGAGGCCTTCAATCCGCCCGATTCGCCGGCTTTACGCCCCTCTAAACTATCACTAGCCAAAACTCCTATATACTCCTTTGCCTTTTGCAAAGATATTGCTGCCAGACCTTTTTCTTTAGGTGTTTGTGCAAATAAAGAAAATGGAGTAAAAAAGAATACGACAAGGATAAGTTTACACCTCATGGTTTAATATGTTTTCAGGTTTGCTAAATTCCAGAGGTTAAGATAAGCAGCTTTCGTTATTTCGACAAGTTTATCCCAATTTATTTTATCGGCATGATCGCTCGGTTGATGATAATCGGGATGTCCGTCTGTATGATACCAAATCACAGGAACATCTCTTTTTGCGAATGAAGCATTGTCACTACCACCAATAGGCTTATCCCAAGCGCGATAATTAGGTTCTAAACCTAGTCGGTATGTCTTAATATCGCTCTTCAACCATTCACCAAACAGAGGGTGTGCTTCGGTATAAAAATACACGACATAATTTGGTTTCTGCTCGTCATTATTTCGTCCAATCATATCAAAATTAACATATCCTTTAATATCTAATGCGAAAGGGCATGTCTGCATAAAATACTCCGAGCCTAACAGTCCTAGCTCTTCACCATCCCATAGTGCAAAAATAATTGTACGTTCGGGCTTTTCTCCACTCGCAAGAAATGCTCTCGCTATTTGCAATACAGCAGAAACTCCCGAAGCATTATCATCGGCACCATTATATATCTTATCCCCATCGAGGACTTCATCCATACCTAAGTGATCGTAATGAGCACCCATTACAACATATTCATTCTTATTTTTACCTTCAATATATCCCAATACATTCCTTAACTCTAACTTACGATGAGCCGGAAGTTGACTATACTTCTGAATAGAATCGGGATGAACAGAAAAACGCACTCTTTTTTGTCTCTCGGGACTATATGCTTCAAAAGGCTGGAAATAAGAATCCTCATTCAGAGGTTTAAGTCCCATATCTTGCAACACAGACTTCACATATTCTCCGGCAACACGTCCACCATGCCTACCGGCCTCTCTGCCTTCTACTGCATCGCTTGCCAGAAAGCCAATATATGCTTTTGCGCTTTCTTTATTAATTGTTGCAAAACCTTTCTCTTTCGCCGACTGAGAAAATAAAGAAATAGATATAAATAATAAAAAAGGAAATATTGTCTTCTTCATATCAGTGTAATCCTAAAACCATATTGGCTACAATAATTAATAATACGACGATGGTTATCGCCACGTACATATAATCTTTCTCAATAAGGAAACCTATCACCGAAAATGCTACGCGCAAAATAGGCGTGGCAATGAGTACACAAACGCCTAATTGTATGATAGCCGCACCATCAAACTCTAATACCCGGGGAATAATCGTTGACAACTCACGTAGATATTGAGAAACTCCCGGAAAGGGCTGATCATCGGGTGTAGGTTTATAATGCTCGATAGGCAAACCGTGATTCTGGAATAAATAGATCAGACCTCCAAATACGGTAATACCACATGCCAACATAACTCCATATCGCAGCAACTTGCCAATAAGAAGCTCCATGTCTCTTTCTTCCCAAAACTCTTTAGAAAAAACTTTCTTCATCTTATTACATTTTACCGGTTAAAGCATTATAAATCATAGAAACAGCCAAGAAGAAAATGACAACACTAAATAGCAGTCTTAAATTTCTTACATTTGCTTTAGGTAGTATTTTAGAGCCAAAGAATGCCCCCAAAAGTACTCCCACAACAATAGGCATAGCTAATCCCGGATCGATATATCCTCGTTGGAAGTAGATTACAGCACTGGCAGCAGCTGTAACACCAACCATGAAATTACTGGTTGTTGTAGATACCTTGAAAGGAATTTTCATTGCCGTATCCATAGCCAATACCTTCAGTGATCCCGAGCCAATACCAAGCAGCCCTGATAAAACACCCGCAACCGTCATCAGTGAATACCCTCCGATTACATTATGAACATTATATTTTTCTACCTTCCCATCTTTGGTTGGGTAAGAACCATTTAGTTTCAACTTATCGCCCAATTTATCGCCCGGAGCAGAATAATCGATGCCATCTTCTTTCTTTGACACAGAACGTATCGCAGAAAAAATAAGAACAACACCCAAAATTATAGCGATATACATCTTATCAAGATACATAGCTACAATTGCACCTGCAACAGCTCCCGTCGTTGTTGCTATTTCGAGAAACATACCAATGCGCACGTTGGTTATCCCTTCTTTTATATATGCCGCGGCAGCTCCTGAAGATGTGGCAATAGATGTAACCAATGCAGCTCCTACTGCATATCTGATATCTACACCAAACCCAAGGGTTAAGATAGGGATTACAATAACACCTCCTCCTAAACCTGTAAGCGAACCTATAAATCCGGCAAAACATGCCCCGATAAATAAAACCAGGGAAAATATCTCTAAATTAAAATCCATATTATTTTGTTTTGACGCCGTAAAGGTAATCTTTTTAGAAAAGATACAAGGAAACACAGCATCAAATACTATAAAATATAATGAAGATGTAACACGGTTATTCTATATTTATTAACAAAACATTCTGCATATACTAGTTGTTTTAAGTATAGTCACTAAATAAATAATACAATATGAAACATTTAATTTTAGCAACTCTATTCAGTGTAATTTCTACAGTTATGATAGCACAAGTATCCTTATATGATTTTAAAGTAAAAGATATTGACGGTAACAATTTTGACCTTTCAAGCCTAAAAGGTAAAAAGGTTTTGGTAGTAAATGTTGCGTCTAAATGTGGGCTTACTCCTCAATATGACAAATTACAAGACCTTTACGAAAAATACAAAGACAAGAATTTTGTTGTAATAGGTTTTCCCGCTAATAATTTTAACGGCCAAGAACCCGGAACAAATGAAGAAATAAAAACATTCTGTACACTCAATTATAATGTATCGTTCCCTATGATGAGCAAAATAGACGTAGTAGGCGACAAGAAAGCACCGCTCTATAAATGGCTGACAGAGAAATCACAGAACGGGAAAATGGATGCAGAGGTACAATGGAATTTTCAGAAATTTATGATTGATGAGAATGGTCAACTTGTAGATTTTGTCGCTCCACGAGAAGATCCTTTTTGTGATAAAATCATCAACTGGATAGAAAAGTAATTCTTATATTCATATAAATATAGAAGTCCCATTTGTCGTATGGCACATGGGACTTTTATGATATTGGTATAGGAGAATGTTAATTAACACTCTCCTATTTTATCATTATAGACTCGTATTAGAGATTATTTCTTCTTTTTGAAGTCGTAACTCCTCTATAAGCGAAATAAATAACTAACGCAAATAGAATTATAGGAAGTGTAATATCTCCTATCGGAGCTGCTTCTCCTACTTGACCCGGGTCCGTTACTTCACCTCCTTGTCCAGGCAAGTCTGGATCTGTCCCCCAGTCTGTAAGGGCTCTTGTACCACCAACCTTATTTAATGTTGTAGCCATCGGAGAATTATCTGTCCTGCTTGCAATTGATAGATTTTCAATCTTTGATAAAGTTACAGCAGAAGGAGACTTGCTGGATATTACTTGCGCATCCATCGCATCCGTCTCTGCAGCATTTATTGAAACCGTTGGTATAGACAGCCCAAAGCATGTTATCAAAAACATAAATATCACTAGTTTTGTTTTCATTTGTTATATTTTTCGTACGTCTGTGTTCTAAAAAGCTAGTTGTGTAAGTTCACAAATTTTGTTGTAAAAGTTCTGTTTCCTGCTATTTTTACTATGTATGTTCCTAAGTTTAATGTTTTAGAATATTCCATTGATGGATAGTCATTTTTACCAACTCTGGTTTTTCCCATCAATCGTCCTTGCATATCATAAATCAACACATCGCTATTCACATCTTTCTCATTCAAGCCGGAAATATGCAATACCGGTTCATTATAATAGCAGGTTATTTCAGTAGTTTCTTCTTCTAGAATATCTTTAGTTTCGAAAAAGCGTAATATAAATCGATTTTCGTCCACAGCTTTCAGATCAGACGGACCTGATGAATACTCGTAAGATATACCCGGAGTCAGTTTCACTGTCTTATTGTTCTGGTAACGGTCTATCAACCAAACATCCTGAACAGATGTAACATTCTCCAAGTTATAAAAATTCAAAGACATTGTCTGTTGTGTAGCCGGAGGAGTCACATACAATGCTAACTCTTTAATATTTAGCGGAACTACATTCCCTAACATATTTACACCGTCACTCGATTTTGTGTAGATAAAAGTAGAACCCTCTTCAGGATATATCTTATCACTTTCATTTGGTACAGTAATCGACTTAGAGAGATTCTTCGGCGTATCCAGATTATCATCACTTGTCATTTTTGCGTTATCACGCAGTACTATTGCAGTTCTGTCTGCCGCCTTATCCGCAGAGCTGGCAACTTCAACCACAAAGAAGTCTGATAATAGATTCGATGTAGCACCACTCTTCAAATATCTTGTTGTTCCAAATGTTCTTAAAGCAGGGCTTAAAGAAATATCAAAGCTTTTGTTAGCCTGTACAATAAACATTTGCATAGGGGCAATTAAGAATTGTAGAGGATCTACAATATTCCTACCCGGGTCTGCCGGATCTGCCGATCCACCGGTTACAGTAACTCCATCTGTACTGATATAATCATAGCTAACCTGCATATGATATAGCTTATCACTATTGTCATATCTGATCAACCCATTATTTACAATCCAATATTTAGACCTTAGTACATTTTTTGTAGTTTCATTTTTAGCTGATGTATTTACATCTTGCCCAAAGTATTGCGACACATCCAAAACTCCGGCACTTAAATCTGTACCGAGTGAAGTTCCTTTGATATCATATCCTAATAACGGATTCAAACTGATTGGCGCCATGAAGGGGTTTCCTAAGAAGTTAAGTCCTTGCTCTAGAGTCACCGTTACAGCATCTGTTTTAAACTTCTCTGTTTCGAGCAATTCGATCCTATCTCTTCCAAAATCAGGCCAGTCTCCCAAGCCCTTCCAACCTCCGGGTTTTGTGCCTGCCAAGTCCGGTGAAAAGCGGGCAAAGCCCATTAAATAATCAGTAGATTCCGGATTAGGAACTCCACCGGCAATTGTATTACCACTTATTTTAGTGAAGTGATATCTCATCAATCGGCGATTGAATTCAAAACCTCCTCTTGCTCTATTGGCAGATTTGACATTCAAAACAGCCCATCTATCGTCAATATTCTTACTTCCATAATTCGTCACATCCATACTCATAAAGTACCCGTATCCGGCTTTCATCTTGTATAGAGGATCAAGGATAGTACCTTGATTCGAAGTCAGACTATTTTTGTTTGGCTTCATAAATACATGATAAAACAAATAGTCTGTACCCATTTCTTCAAATGGTGGAGTAAACCCTGTCAAGTAATTCCATACTTTCCCGTTTACTGTCTTACGGAGTGTATTAGCTCCGGTAGCAGCCTCATGAGTTGAAGAATTTATAGCTCCATCATCCTCACTGGTACCATTATATTTGTAATATGTCAGATTCACCTGACTATATCCGGGAAGGTCTGAACCGGTATCACTTACGATAAGTGCCTGCCCCAAATTCATTTTTTGCGTAATCGTAGCATCATAGCCTCCCTCTACAACAAACCTATTACCTCCCAGAACATTTGAACCATTGAGTGGTGATAATAATTTATTCACAACAACGGCAGCAGATGTATCAACAGCCACAAATCCTACCAATCGAGGATCAGCAGCATTAATATCTGTTACTGTTTTATCAACATGCAGCGTCGGGAAAGCTATATAATTGTATTTTTTTTGAGAGCCTTTGTTAGCTAAAAGACCTGTAGATCTTCGAATCGTTTGTTTATTATCCTTACCAACAAAAGCTACTACACCGATGCTCGTATTGGGGTCTTTAAACAAATGCGCATACTCACCGCCAACATCAGCACCATTACCTTGAACTCCGGGATCTTTTCCATTAATAAAATCCCCGGTCAACTCTGTACGGCCATTCTGAACTATGCCTGAACCATCAGCAAATTCAGCAGAACCTTTAACATACAAAGTTGTTGACTTAGACTGCGTTCCATCAGTCTCACTTCCGTACTTAACGTACATTTTACCCTTAGAGTAAAACACGACATCTGGCGAAGTAGATTGCCCTTTTATAAGTAAAGGCAAGAAGAGTAGTACAACTAATCCTAATCGAAATTTCATTATTGTAGTTTTAATAAAGTCAGTAATAGTCTAATAAAAGTCTGTAACGGTCAAGCAGTTATACTCGATCCTAGCTTTAGGAAAAGCTATATTGTAATAATGTAAAAATTCTTATTTCCGAGCAAAGATAATCCTTTTTTCTTTAAATAAAAACTTTGGCTATATTTTTTTAAGAATTACATACACAATCTTTTACATTTGAAAAAACAGAGTAAAAGACAAAAAAAGTCACAAATGGCAATCTCTTAGCAAATCATTTACAGTTTTTACAGGATTGAAAGTTTCGACCGGAACTTCAACAAATATTGTGTTCCAATCAGACATCGCACCATTCCATAAGCCGGGAAGTTCTAAAGCTTTAAGTTCCTTTCCGCTTTTTGATTTGATTGATATAAATCCGGTATTATAGTCTACATAATCTTTCAGATTGAAATGATTACCTCTGTAGTCTTTAATCCCACAAACTAAATCAACAGGATTGAAGTGAGTCCCTTTTTTAAACATCTCCTGTTTCGCAGGATCGGACATATCAATTTGCGAGCTTTCCATAATTTGAGGAGAGATAGTTCCATCTGAATTTACGGCTAGAAAAGGTCCACCTCCCGGTTCTCCCACATTTTTCACCATACCACATACACGACAAGGGCGATCGAGTTTTCTTTTCAGATAAAGTACAAGCTCTGCATCTTCCAGCAATTTTGTATCGGGATTTTTTATATTTAATTCTTTTTGTAGAAAATAAAGAATTTCTATTAGCTGATCATGTGTATATTTCCCGCTATCGAGAAGTTTCAAATAATCAAATATTTTTCTCTGAGTATCAACCAATACTCCCGCCAGTATCTTTTTATATTTGGTCTCTGTCTGCTTATATTTATCGGGGACAGTATTATCTATGTTTTTTATAAAAACGATATCCGCATTTAAGTCGTTCAGATTTTCTATCAGTGCGCCATGTCCTCCCGGACGAAATAATAATTTTCCATTTTCCCTGAAAGGCTCATTATCGGCATCCACCGCAATTGTATCTGTACTCGTTTTTTGTTCGCTAAACGTAACGTCATATTTTACATGAAGTTCGTTTTCAAACTTTTGTTTTTTTGTCTTTATCAGGTCGTCAAACAATATTCTATGCTCAGGCGATACAGTAAAGTGAATATTCACTTCTTCTTTATCATTCTTTGCATAAAGATACCCCTCCATCAAATGCTCTTCGACCGGAGTTCGGGATGTATCACTATATTTATGAAACTTAAGAAGTCCCTTTGGCAGATTTCCANAGTTAAGCCCTTTTGGCTTCAGCAAATTCTCAACAATTGATTTATATTTCCCTTCCGAAAGCAAAGCAGCAAGGGGTTGCCCTTCATTTTTCAGACACATGGCATCCAAATCGTTATAAAACGCGAACTTCTCTATCTCTTCAAAGAATTTCTTTTCAAAGCCTGAAGTCGGTACGGAATAAGGCGCATCCAAAAACTCGAACAAGTCTTTGAACATCCTGCTTGCGGCACCCGAAGCAGGAACAAATTTAACAATTTGTTTTCCCGATGACGCTTTGTACTCATCCCAATCGGTCAGATATTCTTTTTCCTGTTCAGGAGATATCACCTTAATACCTTTTTCTACTGACGCAGCAGCGGCAATACCCAAGAAAGGAAATCCTTGTTTAAAGTTATCCAATTGTTTGTTCAGTTGGTCTTCGGTAATACCTTTTTGTGCGAGATGGTTTTTATCTGATTCGGTTATCATAGCATAGTGTGTTATATACGTCTTATATGCAAAACTAGGAAAAATATTGGTAACTTACTTCAATTGTTTAGAAAATTCCCATATTACCATCCCGGCAGCCACCGAAACATTAAGAGAGTGCTTTGTTCCATATTGAGGGATTTCAACACAACAGTCGCAACGGCTCACAACATCCTGCTGCACACCCTTTACCTCATTTCCTAAAACAACAGCATATTTCTTTTTAGAATCCAATTGCAATTCATCCAGCATTATGCTATTTTGAGCTTGTTCCACAGCACAAAGAGTGTAGCCATTTTTCTTCAGTTCTTCTACAGCCTGATCTGTATCTGAGTAATATGCCCATGCAACCGAATTTTCAGCTCCCAAAGCTGTTTTATGAATCTCCACATTGGGCGGTGTTGCCGTAATTCCGCATAGATAAACAGTCTCTACAAGAAATGCATCCGAAGTGCGGAACACAGATCCGATATTATTAAGGCTTCTTACGTTATCCAATACAATGATAAGTGGAATTTTAGGTTCAGACTTAAACTCTTCGACCGAAAGCCTATTCAACTCTGTTATTTTTTTTACTCTCATCCGCTTAATCTATTAAAACAACACTGGCACAATCCAACTGAGCTCCCATCGGTGGATTTCGTTTCGAAAGCTTAATTTCCACATGTTCGATTTTTTTATACTTCTGCTTCAGGCATCGAACGATCCGATATGCGACATGCTCTAATAACTTGGAGGGAATTTGCATTTGCTCCTTCACATCATTGTATATATCGGCATAGCTGACCGTATCTTCCAACGAATCGGATTGAGCTGCATCTGTTAGGTTTACTTCTAATTTCAGATTGATCACAAATTCGTTTCCAACCTTCGTTTCATGAGGTTGTACGCCGTGATAAGCATAAAAAACAACATTCTCAAGCAAAATAAAACTTTTCATAAAGAGTCAAAATAAAACGGCACAAAGCTAAGTTTTTTATCTATATTTGTTCGTTATTGAGTTTACAAAGATATAAAACCTTGTGAAAACAGAGAATGAAAATTATGAGTAAATCAAGAGAAACAACACCTTACACAACATCCGGCACACACAACATTTTAGCGTCGGGCACACAACTAAAAGGAGATATATCTTCGGAGGAAGATTTCCGCATCGACGGCGCAATAGAAGGCAATATCCAGTGTCGTGGTAAAATTATCGTAGGTCAGAGCGGCTGCGTTATCGGCAATATAAATTGTTCGAATATAGACTTATTCGGCAAAGTAAAAGGAAACATTATATGTTCCGAAAATATTGTTCTGAAAGCGAGTTCCCTTCTTACCGGCGAGATTAAAACACGTACGATTGAGATAGAGCCGGGAGCCAATTTTGAAGGAACCTGTTCGATGCTAAACAATAGCGTAACCGGTTCTTTGGATGAGTAAGATAATACCAAAACAATATAGTTATGAATATAAATAAAAGACTTGCCGCACTACGCGAATTTATGGGAGAAAAAGGCTTACATGCTTTTATCATCCCCAGCACCGACTCCCATCTAAGTGAATACCCGGCTTCGCACTGGGCTTCGCGCGAATGGATCAGTGGATTCACAGGGTCGGCCGGAACAGTTGTAGTCACTCGCGAAAAAGCAGGGCTGTGGACAGACTCCCGCTATTTTCTGCAAGGAGCAAAAGAACTGGAAGGAGCTGATATCGAATTATTCAAAGAAGGACTTCCTTCAACCCCAAGTATAGAAGAATGGCTAACCTCCGAACTGGGAAAAGGAGAATACGTTGGTATAGATGGCACTGTGTATGCAGCTAAAGAAGCCATGAACCTTACCCACAAATTAAACATGAAAGGATTGCACCTTATCAGTGATTACGATCCGTTCAGCAAAATATGGAACGACAGACCCGAAATACCTACGAATGCAATCTTTGTTCTGCCTGAAAAATATGCGGGCGAAGCGGCACATAAAAAAATAGCACGTATTTGCGATGCTGTAGAGAAAAATGGAGCAGAATCTTTGCTTGTAGCATCATTAGATACAATTGCCTGGATTTTTAACATCAGAGGTAACGACGTGAAGTGCAACCCTGTAGCGGTTAGTTACGCCTATGTTTCGAAAGAAGAAACAGTATTGTTTATCAATCCTAAAAAACTAACATCGGAAATTTCCGATTACCTGAAAGCAGAAGGGGTTACAATTGCCGAATACGATAAGGTATTTGATTATGTATCGAAACTAAAGACACCTGTTTGTTTGGATGCGAACAAAGTAACCTTCAAGCTATATAATACGATACCCGACGAATGCCGCATCATCGATATGCCATCTCCGGCAGACCTGATGAAGAGTATCAAAAACGATACAGAGGTTCAGGGTATCCGCAATGCGATGGAGCGCGATGGTGTTGCATTGGTACGCTTCTTCATGTGGCTCGAAAAAGCAGTACCCGGTGGTAATGTGACGGAAATTATGATACCCGAAAAACTGGTGGAATACAGAAGTCAACAGAAAAACTTTGTAGGAGAAAGCTTTGATACAATCTCGGGCTATGGTCCTAACGGGGCAATCGTTCACTATCATGTAAGCAATGAAAGTTCACTACCCGTTAAACTCGAAGGTTTGCTGCTTGTAGACTCCGGTGCTCAATATTTCGACGGTACAACAGATATAACCCGTACACTGGCTGTAGGCCCGCTTACCGACCAGATGAAAAAGGACTATACCATGGTACTGAAAGGGCATATCAATCTGGCAACAGCAATATATCCTCAAGGCACAAGAGGAAGCCAGTTAGATATCTTGGCTCGTAAGGCATTGTGGGATGAAGGGCTAAACTACCTGCACGGAACAGGGCATGGTATCGGACATTTCCTCAATGTACACGAAGGACCTCAAAACATAAGAATGAATGAGAACCCTACAACTCTGCAACCGGGAATGGTAACATCCAATGAACCGGGACTGTACAGAGCAGGACAATACGGTATCCGTATCGAAAACCTCATTCGTACGAAGCATGAAATGACTACCGAATTCGGAGATTTCTATTCTTTCGAAACGCTGACTCTTTGCCCTATAGATACGACACCTATAGTGAAAGAAATGTTGACAGAGAAGGAAATCGTCTGGCTTAACGAGTATCACAAATTTGTATACGATCGTCTTTCTCCACTATTGACCGAAGACGAAAAACAATGGTTAAAAGAAAAAACTCATGAGATTTAAAATAACTGTTATATTATTGAGCCTCCTTTTCACGTTTGAGATGGAGGCTCAAACTATTAAAAGTCCCGATAACAAATTCAACTTAGAAGTGACTTATCCGGGACAGAGTGGCAAAAAGCTATATCTGGGACAATATTGGCGGGGCGCTACATACGCAAAAGACTCCGTTGTACTTTCTGCGGCAGGTAAAGGTGTATTTACAGCAAAAGAGAAGTATCCCGAAGGGCAATATTTTCTTTACATAGCACCTGACTTCAGAACAGACATGCTCTTTGGCAGCGAACAGAGCAAAATGCAGATAACAATCAACAAGGATAATTTCTTAAAAAGCACTGTAACAGGAAACGATGACACGCGCCTACTGTGGAGCTATCTCAACAAGGTAGCAGAAAATGATGCTTTGAGAGAGACACTCGAAGATCAGCTATCGGCATCAGATCTTACTCCGCAAAAAAGAGCCGGCATAGAAAAGGAAATAGCAACCGAAGAGCAAATAGCGCAGACCTATGTAAACAATCTTATCAAAGAAAATAAGACGAATTGGTTTGGAACTTTCCTAAAGGGTATGACTCCGATCACGCTACCTTACACCGACCCTAAGAATGATAAAGAGTTTGCAGAAAACAACAAGTACGGAAAAGTACATTATTTTGATAATATAAACCTTACCGACCCTCGTCTGTGGCGAACAAATTATTTGACCAGCTATATAGAATCATATATGACTCAGTGGGTAAATCCTACGCCCGATTCTTTGGCGATAGCAGCAACTAAGCTTGTAAGCAGAACAAAAGAGAATGAAGTGTGTTTTAAAGAAATGTTGTCTTATCTGATAAATACAACCACTTCGAGCGACAGAATGGGCGATGAGAATATCTGGGCAAAGCTTTGCGAAGATTACGTCTTCGGCAAAAACCTGGCGTGGATAGATAGTGCTCAAGTGTCGGGATTGCAGTATATGTATGAGCATATCAAAAACAATCGCATAGGCATGAGAGCCCGCAATATAAAACTGACAACAATAGACGGTAAGACAATTGAGACAAACGATATAAAAGCCGAATACCTGATATTGTATTTCTATGGTCACGACTGTAATCACTGTATAGAAGAAACACCTCGCATATACAATGAGGTATATACCAAATACAAAGACAAAGGATTGCAGGTAGTAGCCATCGACATAAAGGGAAGCGACAAAAAAGAATGGGATAAGTTTGTAAAGAATAATAAGATGACCGGCTGGATCAACGCCGCCGACCCGAATAATATATCACAATACTGGCTGAACTATGACACATCATACATTCCGTCAGTGTTTGTGTTGGATAAAAACAAAAAAATAGTTGCAAAGAAAATAGATTCTAAAGGACTGGAACAGTTCTTCGATTATTATACAAAATAAAAGATAATGGCATTAATAAAAGAAGTCAGAGGGTTTACACCTGAGATTGGAGAAAATACATACATGGCCGAAAACGCTACAATAATCGGCGATGTGGTAATAGGTAAAGATTGTAGCATTTGGTTTAACACCGTATTGCGTGGCGACGTAAACTCTATACGCATCGGAAACAGGGTAAACATCCAAGATGGCAGTGTGTTGCACACTTTGTACCAAAAGTCTGTAGTAGAAATAGGCGACGATGTATCCATCGGTCATAACGTGGTAGTGCATGGTGCAAAAATAGAAAACGGTGCACTGATAGGTATGGGAGCCATTGTTCTCGATCATGCAGTGATAGGCGAAGGTGCGATTATTGCAGCAGGATCAGTGGTACTGAGCGGCACACAGGTAGAGCCGGGAAGTATCTATGCAGGTGTACCTGCCAAGTTTGTAAAAAAAGTAGATTCGGAACAGGCGAAAGAAATGAACCAGAAAATAGCAAAAAATTACCTGATGTACTCGGGCTGGTTTAAAGAAGAATAAAACCGATTAAGGAAAATACTTATAATTAAATATGGGCAGAGGAATTTCACACCCTGAGAGATACGCTACATGAAGCAATCAATCAGTCGGAAAATGAAATTCCTCTGCCTAGAATAAAATACAAACAACATTCACTAAGCATAGATAAAAGGAATCGTGCGGTAAGATAAAACTTTCAGATCAAAAAAAGAAAACGAGCACGAATCCCCCAGACTATTTAAACTAAAACAATAATATGAGCTTAATAGAAGATCTTAAATGGCGACATGCATGCAAAGGCATGAATGGAGCCAAAGTTCCACAAGATGTAGTAGAAAGAATACTTGAAGCAATCAACCTCACCCCTACTTCTTTGGGAATGCAGGCATTCAAAGTATTTGTAATAGAGAACAAAGAATTAAAAGAAAAGATATACAATGAAGCATGCGAGCAACAGCCAATTACGGGATGTTCTCACCTACTGGTATTTGCTTCATATACACAAATTACAGAAAAGTACCTTGACGACTATTTCGATTTGATAAACAAAAAACGGAATCCGAGCAAAGAGTGGTGCGATAAATATAGAAAAAAGATAGAATTCTTTATTGAGAAAAATGGCAGCAATGTGAAAAATTGGCTTTCTCAACAAACTTATATCGCACTGGGAGTGGCGTGTACAGTTGCAGCGAACGAGCGCATTGAGACACTTCCTATCGAGGGCTTTGACAGGGATGCATTGAACCGTATCCTCGACTTACCAACACAGAACCTTTCTGCAACATTTATTCTTCCTCTGGGATACAAAGATGAAAACCTCGACTGGCTCCAGAATCAACCAAAAGTAAGAAAAGACCTCAACGACCTGATTGAAGTCATCAAATAATTTTCTGTGAGAATAATTATCTTTTTATATACAGATACTAAACAAAAAGCGGGGAAATAAGGTTACAAATAGAAACAGGGTAAAAACTGTCACTTTTGTCACTTTTTACATTATTGGAAATGACAGAAAAGAAATATAGTAATCTGGTTAATGTTATCATAGGAATATTACTGATAATACTAAATATATGCTGGATATATTTCCAACTCAGATTACTATATAATTATAACTTTGGCAACATCCTCTATCTTTACAAGATACCGGAATGGATACTGGTTTTGAATACAATTTGCGGACTGATCGGAGTTTTACTTGCAGTCAGGCTAATCAAAGACAAGATAAGCGCATGGACAGTAATACCCGCCAACTTCGGGCTTTTCTGCATCTGCATTTTGATTGAAAGTTTCCTAGCATAATAGAACTATAAATTAAATAGTTATGAAAAAAGAAATTCTGAAAAGGATAATTGCAAAACCCGGAGAAAAGCATAAAGTATCCAACTTCAAAACAGATTACACCGCCGGATTATCAAAACAGAAAGGGGAAAAGCTTCTTGAAGAAAGTATAGATAAACTGTCGAAACTGCAAGATAAACTTTATGCACAAGACCGCTATTCTGTGCTGATCATATTTCAAGCAATGGATGCTGCGGGAAAAGATGGCACAATCAAGCATGTGATGTCGGGTATCAACCCGCAAGGCTGTCAGGTATTTGCCTTCAAGCAACCATCGGCTGAGGAACTCGACCACGACTATCTGTGGCGCATCTATAAATGCTTACCCGAGCGCGGAAGAATTGGTATATTCAACAGGTCTCATTACGAAGATGTACTCGTAGCAAAGGTTCATCCGGCGATTGTATTAAACGGAAAATTACCCAATATCACAAAGACGGAAGATATCGATGATAAGTTTTGGGAAAAACGTTACAGGCAGATAAACGACTTTGAAAGGCATCTGACTGAAAATGGAACAATCGTATTGAAGTTCTTTCTCAATGTTTCGCACGATGAACAGGAGAAACGCTTTCTTGCCAGATTGAATGATGAGTCTAAGAATTGGAAATTTTCGGCAGCAGATCTCAAAGAGCGTGGATACTGGGACAACTATATGGAGGCATATTCAGATATGCTGACACATACATCGACCGACGAAGCTCCTTGGCACGTTATTCCGGCAGACAACAAGTGGTTTATGCGCTATATTATTGGTCAAATCATCAGTGACAGAATAGAAGAACTAGACCTTCACTATCCCGAACTGACGGACGAAGCCAAGATAGAGATAGAGAATGCCAAGAAATCCATGTCAAAACCGCAGGAAGAAAAGCCTAAGATAAAGAAGGAAAAGAAAGACAAGAAAAAATAAAAAAGAAGGCAACGCTGATTATCTCAACGCTGCCTTTATTTAAGTAATCAATTTACATTTAGATAATTACAACCACTTCTGTCGTCTAAAATAAAAGAGAATAACGGCAACAGCGGCGATCATCAGTCCGATAGAAAATTCGTAGCCATATTTCCATTCCAGCTCGGGCATCTCTCCAAAGTTCATCCCATAAATACTTGCGATAAGTGTAGGCGGCATAAATATAACGGAGATCACGGTAAACATTTTGATGATCTTATTTTGCTCGATATTAACAAACCCGAGGAATGTGTCTTGCAGGTAGTCAAGCCTGTCGAAGCTAAAGCGGATATGTTCGAGCAGTGAGTTTATGTCCTTTATCAGAATCGTAATTCTGGCATGCAGCTCTCTTGGCATCAATTCACTTTTGAGCATACTCGATACAGCCCGCTGCTTGTCGATAATATTCTCCCTCAGCATCATGGTCTTTTCCTGCAAGTCTTTGATTTCCATCAAAAGCTCTTCGTCAGCCTCTTTTATACTGATGCTATTAGACAACGACGTAATCTGCTGAGTCATGCGTTCGATCATGTCGGCATCGAGTTCTACCCGTGTCTCCAAAATAGCGACAAACACATGATAGCCGGTAGGATACATCTTAGGATTAGCCGAGATTTTCTTTATTGTCTCGTGGAAGGACGATAAGTCCTCACTGCGGACAGTAATAAGAATATTGTTCTTTATGATAAAAGAAACCGGCTCTCTTTCGAAAGTTCCAAGTAAGAAGTTGGAATTCACAACCAATGAGTCTGCTGTCTCCATATAACGGGACGACATCTCGATCTCTACCATCTCCTCTTCTTCCTGGATATATATTTTCAGATAATCTTCTAACTCGCTTTCTATCTCCTCATCTACATTATTAAGGTCGATCCACAGAAAATCCTTAATAGGGGTGGCTTTCAAAAATTCAATGCTACGGCTCATTCGTATAACATTGTCTTTGTGATAGAATAATTTTACTTCTGACATGAGCTATTCTTTTTTAAGTGTTAGGACTTCCTTTACTTCTCACTACTTCTCCCGGGCAGAAAAGCTGAGACTATATTTGTCAACTTTTCGAAATCTGCAACCGAGAGGCGCTCGGGTCGTTCGTCAAAGATAGGGTCGGCATACGCTTCGCAATCTTTTCCCAACAGAGGCTTCATAGAGTTTCTAAGGGTCTTCCGACGCTGATTAAATCCTGTTTTCACAACAGTTTTAAACAACTTCTCATCACAGTCCAGATGTTCCCTCTTATTGCGAACCAGCTTAACCACGGCGGATTTCACTTTCGGCGGAGGGTCGAATACCTTTTCGCTCACCGTAAATAGATATTCTATATCGTACCATGCCTGTAGCAAAACACTTAATATGCCGTATGTCTTGCCTCCCGGCTTAGCGGCTATACGTTCGGCAACTTCTTTCTGGAGCATTCCTGAGCAACACGGAACTTTGTCTTTATACTCAAGAACTTTAAAAAATATCTGGGACGAAATATTATAAGGATAATTCCCTATCACACAGAATTTGTCCGGATAGATAGCCGACAAATCAAGGGTAAGAAAATCGCCTTCTACTATACGCCCATGCAAAGCAGGATAATGGTCGTTAAGATATGGCACAGAATCGCGGTCGATCTCAACAACGGTCAAGTCTTTCTCCTTTTCGATAAGAAATTGAGTCAGCACACCCATTCCCGGACCAACCTCAATTACCGGCACATCGGTAAAATCATCCAATGTATCGGCAATCCGACGTGCAATATCCAGATCTTTGAGAAAGTGCTGTCCTAAGAATTTCTTCGGCTTAACTGCCCCCATACTTATAATTATCATTATATTTGCAGCGGCAAAGGTAGTATTTATTACTGAAAATCGTTCGTATTAAAAGACCTTTATTCTGAAACCACTACATTTAAATTTGGAGAATGGAAGAAACAGATGAAGTTGTAACACAAAAGAAAAGCTCTTTATTAAACAATCTTATAAAAGTCGTATTACCCCTAGGATTAGGAATTGCGATCATATATTATCTTATTAGTAAAATTGACCCGAGTCAACTTTGGGAAATATTGAAAGATGCCAATTGGGGGATACTATTATTCTCTCTATTCTTTGGGCTTCTAGGAAATACCATCAGGGGATATCGTTGGGCTCTCTTCATTACTCCATTGAGATACTCTCCCAAAATATCAAACCTCAATTATGCAATCTATGGCGGGTACGCCGTAAACTTTGCATTGCCACGAGCGGGCGAAATATGGAGATGCGGTGTAATAGCAAAAGAAGATAACATCCCTTTCTCCAAATTATTCGGAACGATGATTCTCGATCGGATATTTGACACAATTACCGTTGCTATAATATCTTTGGTGGCCTTTTTGTTCAACATGCAATTCTTTTTGACGCAACTGGAACAAAACCAAACGACATTCAATACCATATCCGGTATATTCAAGTCCCCTTTATTATACTTAGCTATCGGCGCTGCAATAATAACCACATACATTGTCTTTAGGTTTTTCAAAGAAAATGTTATTGTACGTAAGATAAAAGGATTCCTGTCAAGTATCGCAAGTGACTTGAAAGCAATTTGGAAAATGAATACCAAAGGGCGTGTATTCTTATATACGATAGGCATCTGGGGTTCTTATTTTTGTTATTTCTACATTACATTCTTCGCTTTCGATTTTACAGCCGACTTGGGAATCACCGCCGGACTCATCGCTTTTGCCTTGAGTAGTATAAGTATGGGAGTACCATCTAAC